>NCJP01000100.1:0-6211 GCA_002278985.1 Erythrobacter sp. 34-65-8 | reverse complement strand
CTTGGCCTTGCCATTCGCCACCCGGCGGTTCTCGGCATAGAACCCCAGCGCCATGGGAGAGAGGTTCGCTTCTTCCAGCGTCTGGAGCGGCGGCGGCGCGCGGCCGAGCAGGCGGCAGGCCTGCTCGATCACCGCATTCTGGCTGCACGGCAGGTCATCGGCCAGGTTGTAGGCACCCGGCGGCCCGTCGAGCCCGGCCAGCACGCCGCTGACGATATCATCGACATGGACCCGGCTGAACACCTGCCCCGGCAGGTCGATCCGCTGGGCCCGCCCCTCGCTGACCCGGTCGAGCGCGCTCCGGCCCGGGCCGTAGATCCCGGGCAGGCGGAACACCCGCGCGCCCAGCGCCATCCAGCGCGCGTCCGCCTCGCTCCGGGCGGAGCGGCGCCCGGTGCCGGTCGGCGCGCTCTCGTCGACCCAGGCGCCCTGCGCGTCGCCATAGACGCCGGTCGACGACAGGTAGCCGAGCCATCCGTGCGTCAGGCTTGCGCCATAGCGATCCAGCACCGGATCGCTGTCTCCCACTGGCGGGACCGAGGACAGGACGTGGCTCGCCCGGCCCAGCGCAGCCCGCACCGCCGCCTCGTCCTCGAAGGCGATTCCGCCCGCCCGTCCGGTGGCCTCGACCGTCCACCCGCGCGCCACAAGCGCGTTTCTCACGCGCGAAGCAGTGTAGCCGAGGCCGAAGATAAGCAGGTGCGGCAAGCCGTGGCATCCTTCCGAAAATGCGATTAGGAACGGCGCAATGGATATTGCAACCCCTCCGCAGCCCGATGGCACCACCATTCTCGCAGACGCCGCGCCCACCCCGCACGAACCGCCGGTGATCCGGCGCGAGGATTACCGTCCGTTCGGCTGGCTGGTACCTGAGGTCTCGCTCCGGTTTGACCTCGGGCTGGACCGCACCCGGGTGCACGCCGCGCTGACGGTGCAGCGCAATGCCCGGGCCGATCACAGCGACACCATCCGGCTCAATGGCGACGGGCTGGCGGCGCGCTCGGTCACGGTCGATGGCGCGCCCTGTACCGGCTGGAGCATGGACGGCGGCGACCTGATGGTGCCGCTGCATGGCGACAGCCATCTGATCGAGGTCGAGACCGAGATCGATCCATCGGCCAACACCCAGCTGATGGGCCTCTATGCCTCCAGCGGGATGCTGTGCACCCAGTGCGAGGCCGAAGGTTTCCGCCGGATTACCTTCTTCCCTGACCGGCCCGATGTGCTCTCGGTTTACACCGTGCGGATGCAGGGGCCCAAAGCGCAGTTCCCGGTGCTGCTGTGCAACGGCAACGAAGTGGCGACCGGAGAAGGCGAAGACGGCTCCCACTGGGCCGAATGGCACGATCCCTGGCCCAAGCCGAGCTACCTGTTCGCGCTGGTGGCAGGTGATCTGGTGGCCAACTCGCAGGGCTTCACCACCATGGGGGGGCGCGAAGTGACGCTCAATATCTGGGTCCGCGTCGAGGACCTGCCGCGCACCGATCATGCGCTCGAATCGCTGGCCCGGTCGATGCGCTGGGACGAGGAGGTGTTCGGCCGCGAATACGACCTCGACCTCTACAACGTGGTTGCGGTGAGCGATTTCAACATGGGTGCGATGGAGAACAAGGGCCTCAACGTCTTCAACACCAAGTATGTGCTGGCCGACCGGGAAACCGCCAACGACGCCGATTATGACGCCATCGAAGGGGTCATCGCGCACGAATACTTCCATAACTGGTCGGGCAACCGCGTCACCTGCCGGGACTGGTTCCAGCTGAGCCTCAAGGAAGGCTTCACCGTGCTGCGCGACCAGCTGTTCAGCCAGGACATGCAGGGCGAAGCGGTCAAGCGGATCGAGGATGTGCGGGTGCTGCGCCAGGTCCAGTTTCCTGAGGACAGCGGCCCGCTGGCCCACCCGATCCGGCCTGACAGCTTCCGGGAAATCTCCAATTTCTACACCGCCACGGTCTACAACAAGGGGGCCGAGGTGATCCGCATGATGCGGACCATGTCCGGGCCGGAGGCGTTCCGGCGGGGCACCGACCTGTACTTCAGCCGCCATGACGGCGAGGCCGCCACGTGCGAGGATTTCGTCCGCGCGATCGAGGAAGGGGCCGGGCTTGACCTGGCCCAGTTCCGCCTGTGGTATTCCCAGGCCGGGACGCCCAAGGTCGAGGTCGCGCTGACGCACGAGGGCGAGACGGCGACCCTCCACCTCAAACAGACTGTTCCGCCAACACCGGGGCAGCCCGACAAGAAGCCGATGCCGATCCCGCTGCGTCTTGCCCTGTTTGACCGCGCCAGCGGCGCGCACCGGGGCGAAGAACTGCTGGTGCTCGACCGGGCCGAGGCGAGCTACCACTTTGCCGGGTTTGCCGCCCTGCCGGTGCTGTCGATCAACCGCGGCTTTTCCGCCCCCGTTGCGATCGAGCGCCACGTGCCTGCTGAGGACCTGCTGTTCCTGGCCGCGCATGACGATGATCCCTTCGCCCGCTACGAGGCGATGCAGGAACTGCTGGTCGGCCATCTTACAGCCGCCAGTGGCGGGGGCCTGGACGCGGCCGAGCGCGCGGCTGGTCAGGAAGCGATCCGCAGCGCCTTTGCTGCGGTGCTGACCGACAAGGCGCTGGATGATTCGATGCGGGGCGAACTCATCACCCTGCCCGGCCACGGCTATCTTGCCGAACAGCAGCTGGTGGCCGATCCGGCGCTTATCCATGCCGAACGTGAGGCGCTCAAGACCTGGCTCGGGCGTGAGCTGGAGGCGGACCTGCTCGCCATCCACCACCGCGCCGCAGCGGTCCCCTTTGCGCTTGACCGGGCAGCCAAGGGAGCGCGCAAGATCCGCACCCAGACGCTGGTCTATCTTGCGGCGGGCAACCCTGCCCTGGCTTCGGAGCTGGCAGCGGCGCAATACCATAACGCCACCAACATGACTGACCGCCAGGGCGCACTGATGGTCCTGGCCGGGCTGGAGACGGCCGCGCGCACCGCGTGCCTGCTCGATTTCTACAACCGCTTCCGCGGCAATGATCTGGTGATCGACAAGTGGTTCAGCCTGCAGGCGCTCTCGCTCCACCCGCAGGTGCTGGAGCATGTCAAGGCGCTGGCCCGTCACCTCGATTTCACCTTGCGCAACCCCAACCGGGTGCGGTCGCTTTACATGGCTTTTGCCGCCAATGCCCATGCGTTCCATGCCGCGAGCGGGGAAGGTTACCGGATGCTGGCGGACCTGATTATCGAACTCGATGCAATCAACGCTCAGACCGCCGCGCGTATGGTGCCCTCCCTCGGGCGCTGGCGGCGGACCGAGCCGGGCCGGGCAGCACTGATGAAGGGCGAGCTGGAGCGGATCATGGCTACCGGCAGCCTGTCGCGCGACACGTTCGAGCAAGTGAGCCGCAGCCTTGGCTGAGGCGGTTCGGGTCACGGCACTTTCCGGTATACCGCACGGATTCATGACCCGGCTTGGTGGCCAGTCCACCGGCCTGGTCGGCGGGTTGCAATGCGGCTTTGGCGCAGGCGATGATCCGGCTGCGGTTGCGGCCAACCGGCGGGAAGCGGCCGATGCAGTGCTGCCGGGCGCGCCGCTGCTGGGGCTGCACCAGGTCCATTCGGCAGACGTGGTGACGGTGACGGACCTGTGGGACGACGACCATCGCCCCACGGCCGATGCGCTTGTTACCGACCGGCCCGGGGTGATCCTGGGCATCGTGACGGCCGACTGCGCCCCGGTCCTGTTTGCTGATCGGCAGGCCGGCATCGCCGGTGCTGCCCATGCCGGATGGCGCGGGGCACACAGCGGGGTGCTCGAAGCGACTCTCGAGGCGATGGAGCGGCTCGGTGCACGGCGGCCGCGCATGGTCGCAGCGATCGGCCCCACTATCGCGCAGGCCAGCTACGAAGTGGACGATGCGTTCCGCGACCAGTTCGGTCAGTCTGCGGAAAAGTGCTTTGCTCCCGCGAAACCGGGCCACTGGCAATTCGACCTTCCCGCCTACGTCGCAGGCCGGCTGAGGCAGGCCGGTATTGGTGCTGTCGAAGATTGCGCGCTCGACACGTACGCCCTGCCGGAGCAGTTCTACTCGTTCCGCCGAGCCACTCATCGGGCCGAGCCGAATTACGGGCGCCAGCTCAGCCTGATCGCGGTTGCGTGAAAGTGCACAGGCAGTGCCCAAAATGCGGTTGGCAAAAGCACTGCCCCTGTATAGAGGCTCGCCCAAACCGGCGATAAGGTGTGGTCTTTTCACGTCTGTCGGAACCTGCCGCTGGCGGGTTCACTCAGGCGGAGGCCGGTTGGAAGATTGGGACAGCCCGCGCATCGGGCGGAATACAGGCTAGGCAAGGCAGGTCTAATGGCTGATTCGACTGGCACCGCGACACCGGCAATGGTTGCCGAAACCGGCGACACCGGGGTCCGCAGGCGCGACTTCATCAATATCGCTGCGGTCAGCGCCGCCGGCGTCGGCGCGGTTGGCGTGGTGCTGCCGCTGATCAGCCAGATGGCACCCTCGGCTGACGTTCTGGCCGAAAGCAGCACCGAGGTTGACGTTTCGGCAATCCAGCCCGGCCAGGCCGTCAAGGCGATTTTCCGCAAGCAACCCCTGTTCATCCGCCGCCTGACCCCGGCTGAGGTCGAGGCGGCCAACGCGGTAGCGACCGGCGATCTGCGCGATGCGCAAAGCCTGGCTGAGCGGACCAAGGAAGGTCATGAGGACCTGCTCGTGACCATGGGTGTCTGTACCCACCTCGGTTGTGTTCCCCTCGGTGCCGCAGAAGGCGAGAACAAGGGTGAGTACGGCGGCTATTTCTGCCCCTGTCATGGTTCGCACTACGACACGGCAGGCCGCATTCGCAAAGGCCCGGCACCGACCAACCTGGAAGTGCCGGAATACGCATTCACTTCCGACACTGTCATCCGGGTCGGCTGAGGAGCGAGAGAGAAACCATGAGCTTTCCCTGGGCTAAGCAGTACGAGCCGGCCACCGGCCTGACCAAGTGGCTGGACGAGCGCCTGCCGCTTCCGCGTTTCGTGTACAATGCTGTCGGCGCCGGTTATCCGGTCCCGCGCAACCTCAGCTACATGTGGAATTTCGGCGTCCTCGCCGGGTTCTTCCTGGTGCTGCAGATCATTACCGGGGTTGTCCTGGCGATGCATTATGCGGCCGATGCGGCGGTCGCCTTCGGCAAGGTCGAGCACATCATGCGCGACGTGAACTGGGGTTGGCTGATGCGCTATGCCCACGCCAACGGCGCCAGCTTCTTCTTCATCGTGGTCTACATCCACATCTTCCGCGGCTTCTTCTACTCATCGTACAAGGCCCCGCGCGAAATGATCTGGCTGCTGGGCGTGGTGATCTTCCTGCTGATGATGGCAACCGCCTTCATGGGCTATGTGCTTCCCTGGGGCCAGATGAGCTTCTGGGGCGCCAAGGTCATCACCGGCCTGTTCGGGGCAATCCCGCTGGTTGGTGAGCCGCTGCAGGTTTGGCTGCTGGGTGGCTTTGCCCCTGACGACGCTGCCCTCAACCGCTTCTTCTCGCTGCACTATCTGCTGCCGTTCGTGATTGCGGGTGTCGTGATCCTGCATATCTGGGCACTGCACATCCCCGGCTCGTCCAACCCGGCCGGGGTCGAAGTGAAGCAGGAATCGGATACCGTGCCGTTCCACCCCTACTACACTGCCAAGGACGGTTTCGGCCTGGGCGTGGTGCTGATCTTCTTCGCATTCATGGTGTTCTTCCTGCCCAACACGCTGGGCCACCCGGACAACTACATCGAAGCCAACCCGCTGGCGACGCCGGCGCACATCGTGCCCGAATGGTACTTCTACCCGTTCTACGCGATCCTGCGCGCCTTCACGGTCGACTTCATCCTGTCGGCGAAGCTGTGGGGCGTGCTGGCCATGTTCGCAGCCATCCTGGTGTGGTTCTTCCTGCCCTGGCTGGACAAGGGCCCGGTTCGCAGCGGCCATTACCGCCCGCTGTTCCGCAAGTTCTTCTGGTTCGGCCTGATCCCCTGCATGGTGGTGCTGTTCATCTGCGGCGGAGCCCCTGCTGAAGAGCCCTACGTGATGATCAGCCAGATCGCGACGGCATATTACTTCCTACACTTCCTGGTGATCCTCCCGATTGTTTCGTCGATCGAGAAGCCGCTGCCGTTGCCATACTCGATCACCGAGTCGGTGCTGGGCGATGACAAAGACGCCAAGCTGGGCGCAAGCTCC
>NCJP01000350.1 GCA_002278985.1 Erythrobacter sp. 34-65-8 | reverse complement strand
ATAACTGGAGGTCGAGATCGCCAGGTCCTTCAGGCGCGGTCCTTCGCGCGAGGAGCGACCGATAAGGGCCGAATCGAGCTGTCGGCCGGCCAGCGCGCCAATCGCTCCGCCCAGTGGCCCGCCGATCAGCGTTCCCAGCGCGCCCAGTACCAGTGTTGCCATGGTGATCAGTCTTTCGTGCGATAGCGCCAGTGGCGCATAACGGGCCACGATAGCGGACCCGGCAGGGCGACCACCCGGCCGAGCCCGGCATGGGCATGGATGAAGGTCCGGCAATCTGCCGCCACCAGCAGGTGATGCTGCCACGGTCCGGGAACTGCGAGGACCACGTCGCCGGGTCGATGTTCACCAGTTACGGAGAACAGCCCGATGCGGGCGGCCATGGCCAGGTGCGCGGTTATGTCCCGGTTGCGCAATCGGTATCCGACCGGCGGGTGGGCCGTTATGCCGGCATCCCTGAATGCAGCGGCAACCAGCCCGACGCAATCGAGACCCGTGGCAGGATCGCGACCGTGCAGCCGAAACGGGGCGCCGACCAGCGCCCTTGCCGCTGCTGCGATGGCCATGCCTTCGGTCATGATGACCTCGGGTAGCGGGCAATCAGGTCATTGCCGGGCAGGAACGGCTCGCCCTGGAAATTGGCCGCGTTGGCAAAGCGGGACGTGCAGGTTGCCAGCGTCCGGTCACACCCCTGGCGCAGTCTCGCCCGGGTGCCCGGCGGCACTTCGCAATCGAGCGCCCGGTCCAGTATCAGGCCCGTCGCATCGGCATCGACCACGCGCGCCCGCACGCCTGCCGCTGGGCCGTCCAGCCAGTGCAGCGCGCCATGCTGGTAAAGTGGGTGGTCGAGGCCGCTGAACCGCAGCCGTTCGCCATCTGCCACTACCGCTTCGATCGCAGCAATCATGGTGTAGCGGGCCGGATTGAGTGTGCAGCCCGGCCCGCAGAACCGTGCGCGGCACAGCGGGCTGCTGCGTGGAACGGGGTCGATATCGAGCAGCGTCTTGGCCGAGCGCAGGTCGGCGCTGAACTGCCCGTCGGACAAGGACACCGCGCCGAGCACGCCGCTGTAGAGGGCCAAGGCCTCCAGCGTTTCCCAGTCGACCACGCCCAGCGTAACCGATGCGCCATCGTAACGACCGGCCGCAAGGTCGGCCTCGCTGATGCTGTCGTGGGAGAGCGCCCCTTCCACTTCGGCGCTGTCATCGTCGAACCCTGCGCTCTTGCGGATTGCGCTGGGTACCATGCCGGGCGCGGCGCGGTGCAGCAGTCCGCCGAACCACAGATCGCGATCATGCGAGGTGAAGCCCAGCGCCGCGCCGTCGCGCCGGAACACCTGCCAGTAAAGGGCGACCCCCTCCA
>NCJP01000099.1 GCA_002278985.1 Erythrobacter sp. 34-65-8 | reverse complement strand
TGCCGAAATGCTTCTTGATCGCGATCATCTTCTGCTGCGCGATGAAACCGTGCCAGCAGCCGAGCGACTGGGTGTAGTTGGCCGGGTCGGCATCGTAGGCTGCCATGTCTTCGCGCATGATCTTCGCGGTGTAGCGGGCGATGTCGAGGCCGGTGGGGAAGCGGTTCTGCAGCTTCATCCGCGCGGCATTCTCGGCATCGATGGCGTTCCAGGGGGCGCCCTGTTCGTTGATGGCGGTGCGCAGCGCGCTGATTTCAGTCTGGTAGGTCATGGCGAATCTCCTCGAACTGGTGGGCTGAGGCCCTTGAGGTCCATGTGGAGGGGAGCGGCGCGGAGAGACAGGGAAAATTACAGAATAATATGTCTGCGCTGCGAAAATCTGCAGTTGAGTTTGTAATTTTGTATTGATATTTTCAAATGATGACAGAAGCAGCAATCTTTGCCGGCCACGCCCTGCGCCGCCTCCGCAAGCGCGAAGGGCTCACACAAGCCGCAATGGCGAAGCGCCTCGACATCTCACCCAGCTACCTCAACCTGATCGAGCGCAACCAGCGGCCCTTGACCGCACGTGTCATCATGCGGGCCGTCGAAGCATTCGATTTCGATCCCCGCCTGCTGCGCGAGGACGAATCGATTGGCGGGGTCGATGGCTTGATGCGCCGCTTTGCCGATGAACGTTTCGCCGACCTCGGACTGGCGCGGGACGATGCGGCCGAATTCCTCGCAGCAGCGCCGGCTGCCGCAGCGGCCTTTGCCCGGCTGTTCGACACAGCAGGTCGTGGCCCGGCGGAGGCCGACGATCCGCTACAGCAGTGCCGGAGAGAAATCGAACGCTGGCGGAACCACTTTGCCGACCTCGATACGAGCGCCGAACACCTCGCGGATGAACTGCGGCTGTCGCGGGCTGAAATCGGGCCCGCGCTAGCAGAGCGTTTGCGGGAACGGCACCAACTGACCATCCGGATCCTGCCGGCAGAGGTGATGGGCAGCGCCGTCCGCAGGCTCGACCTTCATGCGCGCCAGCTGCAACTGTCGGAGATGCTCGACCCGAGCTCGCGGACGTTCCATGTCGCGCAGCAGCTGGCGGTGCTGGAGCAGGGCGAGGCGATCGCCAATTTCGCCGCAGGGCCGCGTTTTGCTGACGGCGCGGCGCGCCAGCTGTTCGAGCGCCACCTGACGGGGTATTTCGCCGCAGGGCTGATCATGCCCTATGGCCGTTTCCTGCGCGCCTGCGATGCAACCGGTTATGATATTCCGGTACTGATGCGCCGCTTCAATGTCAGTTTTGAACAGCTGGCGCACCGGCTTACCACGCTCCAGCGGGTCGGTCAGCGGGGGCTGCCGTTCTTCATGGCCCGGATCGACCGGGCCGGGCAGGTGTCGAAACGCTTCGCCGGTGCAAGCGGTGCCACCTTGCTCGAAAGCGAGGCGACCTGCCCATTGTGGGAACTGAACCGCACTTTCGAGCAGCAAAGTGAGCTGCGGGTCCAGGCCGTGCTAGTTGACGGGGCCGAGGCAGGGCGCGATCACTGGCTGACGATGTCCCGCACCGTTGGTGCAGGAGCGGGGAGCAATGTCCGGTTTGCCGTGACGATCGGGATCGAGGCCAGGCTTGCTGACCAGCTGGCTCATGCCCGCGGCGTGTCGTTGCGGCGCGAAGATGCCGTCCGCATCGGGCCCGGCTGCGCCCGCTGCCATATCAGGGACTGCCGCCAGCGGTCATTGCCGCCGCGCGGAGCCACGCTGTCTTTCGACCGATTGAGCCGCGGTGGCAGCTCGTTCACCTTCGGGGAGGGTGGAACCGGCTGATGCTTCCCGCGTTTGGCGGCTCATGAGCGGAGAGAGAACATGACCGAAGAACGTATCACTGAAACGCGTGACGCCGATGGCAACACCCACACCAATACGACCGTGATCCATGACAGCGCAGAGCGCCGCGGCGGCGGCGGCGGATGGCTGCTGATCGTGGTGCTGATTATCGCCGCGATTGCAGCACTGTTCCTGTTTGGTCAGTTTGGTGCCGCAGAAAGCGCCAAGGACACGGCTGTCGCCGATGCCGCCAGGGACGTGGGCGATGCGGCCCAGCAGGTGGGTGATGCGGCGCAGGATGCGGCGGACGAGGTTGCCCGCTGATCTGTCGAATCCTACCCCGCGGTTAACCAGAGCGATGTAAAGTTTACCGACATTTCATTTCTGGCCGCTAGTCCGGACTTCTGTAGAGGAGTCCGGACCCCGGCCGATGATCCGCCTGTTCAAGCATTATATTCCGCATGCAGTGCTTCTGCTGGGGCTGCTCGACCTGCTCATCCTGCTGGTGACGGGTGAAATCGCCTGGCAGCTGCGGGCGTCACGAGCCGGGATAGACCCTGGCCAGTTGGCCAACCGGCTCGTTCCGATGGCCGGCTTTGCGCTGGTGGTCTGGACTGCCATGATCGCGGTCGGCGTCTACAGCAGCATGGCCTTGCGTTCCGTGCGTTATGCGGGCGCGCGGCTGCTTGTGGCCGTCAGCCTGGGCATCATCGCCCTGTCGGTGCTGGATTTCCTGTTCCCCGGGAGCACTTTCTGGCGATCAACCCTGCTGTTCGCGATGATCATCGCGGTCGTGCTGCTGCTGTTCAACCGGCTGATTACCGGATCCCTGATCGGAACAACCGCCTTCCGGCGCCGGGTCATGGTGCTTGGCGCAGGCGCACGGGCGGAGCGGCTGCGGCTGCTGGCTGAGCGGCCCGAAAGCGGGTTCGTGCTGGTTGCCTTCATCAAGATGAGCGACGGGGCGCCCGTCGTGGCAGAGGCCATTCCGCGATCCGCTATCCACGACCTTGGGGCCTTCGTGGCCAAGCTGGGCGTAAGCGAAGTCGTCCTGGCGCTTGAGGAGCGGCGCAACTCGCTTCCGCTGAAGGACTTGCTGCGGATCAAGACGCAAGGGGTGCACGTCAACGATTTCAGCAGCTTCATGGAGCGGGAGACGGGCCGGGTCGATCTCGATTCGGTCAATCCGAGCTGGCTCATTTTTTCCGACGGGTTTTCCTCCGGCCGGATGGTCTCGAGCGCGGCCAAGCGCGTGTTCGATATCCTGGCCAGTGGTCTGCTGCTGTTGCTGACCTTGCCGGTGATTGCGCTGTTTGCCGTGCTGGTGAAACTCGACAGCAAGGGCCCGGCATTCTTCCGCCAGCAGCGGGTCGGCCTTTATGGCGAGACATTCGAGGTAATCAAGCTGCGCTCGATGCGCACGGATGCCGAGAAGGACGGGGTCAAGTGGGCCGAAAAGAACGATCCGCGCATTACCCGGCTGGGACGGTTCATCCGCAAGGTGCGGATCGACGAACTGCCCCAGACCTGGAGTGTGCTCAAGGGCGAGATGAGTTTCGTCGGCCCCCGCCCGGAAGTGCCGAAGTTCGTTGCTGAGCTTGAAGAACACCTGCCCTATTATGCCGAGCGCCACATGGTCAAACCAGGGATCACCGGTTGGGCGCAGATCAATTACCCTTACGGGGCCAGCGTGGAAGATTCGCGCAACAAGCTCGAATACGACCTGTATTACGCCAAAAACTATACGCCATTCCTTGACCTGTTGATCCTGCTCCAGACCCTGCGCGTCGTGCTGTGGTCGGAGGGGGCGCGGTGAGCGAGATCGCATCGAGCGGCTGGCAACTGGCCAGTTTCGGCGCACACCTCTTGGCTGCTCTGGCCTGCGCCGGGGCCGCCTTGTGGTTGGCCGGGGTCAAGGACAGTGACCGGCCCGACCGCACGGCGACCATGGTGGCGCTATCCATCACCGCTGGCTGGTGCGTGATCGTCGCGGCGCTCGGCCCGCAGAGCCCCTCTGCTTCGTTCGGCGAAACAGTGCGGGATATTGCCTGGCTGCATGTCCTTTATCGTCTGTTCGAGGTCGATGGACGCCACCGCAGCCTGAGGCCAATCCGGCCGGTGATTGCGGCGCTCGCCTTTGTCGAAGGGTTGCAGCCCGCCGTGCTGCTGGTCCGTGCTGAATTCGCGGATACACCGCCAGTGGCGGCCCTTGCGTTCGAGATCCAGGCGATGTTCAACATGCTGGTCGCGATTGGCGCACTGGTCATGCTGCACAACCTCTACGCCGGGGCCACGGGCGCAGCGCGTCAGGTTCTGCGGTGGAGCGCCATCGGCCTTTCGGCCTTGTGGCTCTACGATCTCAACCTATACACAGTGACCTATCTTGGCGGGCAGTCCGCACAGCTGCAATCGCTCCACGGATTGCTGGTCATGTTTGCTGTTTGCGCGATCGCCATCGGGCTGAGCCCGCGCCGCGCCCGCGCCGGACTCAAACCATCGCGCGCCATGGCTTTCCAGAGCCTGTCGCTGCTGGTGATCGCGGCCTACCTGCTGTTCATGATCGCCTTCGCCCAGTGGCTGGACGCTCTTGGCGGCGATTTCGGGCGACTGGCACAGGTCGGCTTCGTTTTCTTCGGCTCGATGGCCGCACTTTACTGGATGCCGTCAAAGCGCCTGCGGGACTGGGTGCGGGTTACCGTGCTCAAGAACCTGTTCCAGCACCGCTACGACTACCGCGCGGAATGGCTGCGGTTCAACCAGACGGTCGGCCGGGGCGGAACGGTGCCGCTGACCGAGCGGGTGATCCGCGCGCTCGCCGACATTACGGAAAGCCCGTCCGGTCTGCTGCTGCTGCCGGACGAGACCGGGGCGTTCGTCCACGTTGCTCGCTGGCAATGGCCCGATATCGCCGTGCCGGGCGAGGCACTTTCGTCGGGTTTGGCTGCGCTCATGACGAAAGAGAGCTACATCGTCGAAATGGACGAGGTCCGTGCCGGAACCGGGCGGCACGGCGAGGCGGCGGTGATTGGGGACTGGCTGAAATCCGATCCACGCTGCTGGGCACTGGTCCCCTTGCTCCATTTCGACCGGCTGACCGGGGTGGTCCTGCTCTCCCGACCGGCGGAAAGCCGGCGGCTCGACTGGGAGGATCTGGATCTGCTGAAAGTCGCCGGACAGCAGCTGGCAAGCTATCTGGCCGAACAGCAGACCCAGCAGGCCCTGATGGACGCGGCGCGGTTTGACGAGTTCAACCGCCGGATGGCCTTCGTGCTGCACGACATCAAGAACCTGGCGAGTCAGCTTGGCTTGCTGGCTCGCAATGCTGAAAAGCATGCCGACAACCCGGCTTTCCGCGCCGATATGCTCGTCACCCTGCGCAACAGCTCGGAAAAGCTGACCACCTTGCTCGCCCGGTTGGGGCGGTATGGCGCGGGCGGCGGTGACGTGCGGAGCGAGGTGGACCTGGCCGGGCTGGCCAACCGTCTGGCACAGCGCCACACGGCCAACCACCCGGTCAGTGCGATCATCCATGCCCCGTGCATGGCACATGCCGCTGGCGAGGCGCTGGAGCAGGCGCTGTCACACCTCGTCCAGAATGCCATCGAAGCCAGCGATCCGCGGGCGGCGGTGTTGTTGGAGGTTTCGGCGGAAAAGGGCTCGGCAATCATCCAGGTGGTCGATTCAGGCACGGGCATGTCGGCCGAATTTGTCCGGAACGGGCTGTTCAAACCGTTCGTGTCCTCGAAAAACGGCGGCTTCGGCATCGGGGCCTT
This sequence comes from Erythrobacter sp. 34-65-8, assembly GCA_002278985.1. GTDB lineage: Bacteria > Pseudomonadota > Alphaproteobacteria > Sphingomonadales > Sphingomonadaceae > 34-65-8. The sequence goes on along the minus strand of NCJP01000099.1, from coordinate 693 downwards.
CGAAGCGCGCGAACTGGTTCGCGCGATGGGCGGCTCGCTTGAAGTCGACTCGCGCGAAGGTCTTGGAACGCGCTTCGTCATCCGGCTGCCGCTGGCCGAGGCGGGCATGCCCTATCCGGAAATGGAAGCCGCGTGATGGTCGAACAGCGCCCGAAGCTGCTGATCGTGGAAGACGATCCCGGTCTCCAGGCCCAGCTCAAATGGGCTTACGAGGACTTCGAGGTGGTCATCGCCGGTGACCGAGCAAGCGCGTTGACAGCCCTGCGGCACGAGGCGCCTGATGTGGTGACCCTCGATCTCGGGCTGCCGCCGGATCCGGATGGCACGACCGAAGGCTTTGCCATTCTCGCGGAAATCATGGCGCTCAAGCCTGACACCAAAGTGGTGGTCGCATCCGGCCACGGTGCTCGTGAGAGTGCGCTCAGGGCCATCGAACTCGGCGCCTACGATTTCTACCAGAAGCCGGTCGATATCGAGGCGCTGGGGCTGATTGTCAGGCGGGCCCTCAACCTCCACCGGATCGAGGGGGAAAACCGGCGGCTGGTGGAACGTTCGACTGAAAGCCATCAGGCGTTGGGTGGACTGATCACCGCCGCGCCGGAAATGCTTAAAGTAACCCGGATGATCGAGCGTGTTGCCGCAACCAGCGCGTCGGTCATGCTGCTGGGGGCCAGCGGCACCGGCAAGGAACTG
>NCJP01000098.1 GCA_002278985.1 Erythrobacter sp. 34-65-8 | reverse complement strand
CAGCACTGCTAACGCCATCCTGCGAGCATCCTCGCTCGCCGCCCACTGGTCACGCTGCTCCGCCGTGGTCACATCATCAGGCGCCCACAGGAAAATCGGCTGGCTGATATCTACCGTTTTCATCGCGTTACCTCCGCAGTGATGTTTCGTTGATCCCATAGCCGGCGCAACTCGGCGCGTACCGCCTCGGCCTGCCACTCTGGCACCAGGGAAATTAAATAGCGCCGACGGTGCAGGCTCTGCTCGCGCACGATGCCTGCCGCCGTCAGCGGCGTGTCGTATGCCGACCAGAGTTCTCGGCCCGTCTGGCAGAAATCCGACCGCCTGCCGATGCAGCGCGGGCAGCCGAATAGGTGTTTGTAGAACTGCAGGCAGGCGCCAGTCACCGCAGCCGCTCCGACAACACATCCAGCGCGGCGTCGGACAAGGGCACGATGTGCTCAACGTCGGCTTTCATGCGCTCGGCAGGAATCGTCCATGTGCGCTCCGTGAGATCGATCTCCGACCAGAGCGCGCCGCGCACCTCGCCGGAGCGGGCCGCTGTTAGGATCAGGAACTCGAAAGCGAGGCGCCCGATGCTCTCGCGTTCGCGCAGTTTCCCGACAAAAGCTGCCACCTTGGAATAGTGCAAGGCCGCGAGGTGATTCTGGCGATTGCGCACTTTTGGAAGCGACTTATTGATCGCATTCATCGGCAGGGGGTGCGCGCGATAGTTCTTCGCGATGGCCCAATCGATCACCATCCCTATCCGCTGACGCACCCGACGCGCGGTCTCGTTCTTTTCGAGCCATATTGCGATCAGCACATCGCGGACGTGCGAACTCTCGATGTCGCTGACAGCGACGTCGCCAATCTTCGGAAAAGCGTAGGTCTGAAGCGATGTCAGCCACTGACCCCGGTGCTTCTTGTTCTTCCAGCTCTTTTTGTTCTCGGCATAGACGGCGGCGGCAGCCTCTCGGAAGGTCGGGATGCCTTCGGCCTTCTTACGCTGAAGCACGGGGTCGATCCCTGCCTCTACCTGCGAGCGGACTTCGGCTGCCCGTTGTCGGGCCTGGGCGAGACTCACTTTCTTCGCGCTGCCGAGTCCTATATCCCTGCGGCGGCCACTTTTTTGGACTCGGCAGATCCATGAGCGGGCACCGGTCGGGGTGACGTTCAGGAAGAGCCCATCGCCGTCGTGATGGCGTCCCGGCTTAAGCGATCCTCGGAGCATGTTGGCGGTGAGATTGCCCACTTTTCCTTCCCCACATCCTTACCCACACGACATTGCAACGAATCGCATCGGAATGCAATAGCCCGAAACACAAGGGGCGCCCTAAGGCGCTGTTTTTGTGTTATTTTGAAGCGGGAAGAAACAGCCAGAAAGGGGCTGTTGGCGGAGACGGAGGGATTCGAACCCTCGGTACCCGGATAGGGTACGGTTCCTTAGCAGGGAACTGGTTTCAGCCACTCACCCACGTCTCCGCAAGAGGCCGCTTGTGGCAAGGCGGGCGCTATAACGGGGCCTTTGCAGCACGGCAAGCAGGGACTGCGGCCCGCGCTCATTTCGCATCGGATGCCTGGCCGCGACTCGATTCACCCCGTTTTCGATTCGTTTTGTCGCCGGTTCATTGCCGCTTCAGGCGTGAGGGACTCTCATGTGCAATGTCTTGTTACGCCTTGCGTTGACGGAGGGACCATGAGGATCGCCACGCTATTTCGCCGCAGCTTTGCTGCCATTGCCGGGGCAGGGGCCCTGCTGGCCGCGCCGCTTGCTGCCCAGCCGATCGAATCGATGGACCCCAATGCCTTTGCCATTGATGGCGACCTGGCCGAGAATCCGGGCGAGCAGACCGTCTATACCGATCCGGAGGGGGTTACCTTCACCGAAACCGCGCCTCAGGGCATGTCCGAATCACCGGGCGAAGTGGCGCCTGACTGGGCCGATCCCGCCGGCGGCCCTGACCGTGTGGCGGTGGCCGAGGCGAGTTCCTCGACCTACGGTGAAGACGATCTGATCGGCGCGGCCGAAGGCGTGTTCGGCAAGGGCGCCGAAGGTCTCGCCAAGATGATCCAGGACCTGCTCAAGGACCAGGGGCAGCCGAATGGCTATATCGTTGGTCGCGAGGCGGGCGGGGCGTTTGCTGTCGGCGTGCGGTATGGCTCGGGCACTTTGCACCACAAGGTGGAGGGACAACGCAAGGTCTACTGGACCGGCCCGTCCATCGGGTTCGATTTCGGTGCCAATGCGTCGAACACGTTCGTGCTGGTCTACAACCTCCATGACAGTGAAGAGCTCTACTCGCGTTTCCCGCAAGGAGAGGGGCAGGCCTATCTGATCGGCGGCCTCACCGCGAGCTACCTGCGCAAGGATGACGTGGTGCTGATCCCGATCCGGATGGGCGCGGGGCTGCGTCTCGGCCTCAACGCGGGTTACATGAAGTTCAGCAAGAAGCAGCGCTGGCTGCCCTTCTGAGGTCGCAACAGGGGGCACAAGCCAGATTTGGCGTGCCCCAAAAGCATTTCCGGTTGCGAGGCCTTGCTGCGCGGGTCTAGTGGCGCGCTATGCTCGACAACCTCGCCCCACAGGCTCCCGACGCGCTCCTCGCGCTGATCAAGCTCTATGCAGCGGACGACCGCGCCGACAAGATCGACCTCGGCGTCGGTGTCTATCGCACCGATGACGGGGCGACCCCGGTGTTCGCTGCGGTCAAGGGGGCGGAGCGCAAACTGCTGGAAGTGCAGGAGAGCAAGTCCTACCTCGGGCCGGAGGGTGATCTCGGCTTCGTCCACGCGCTGATGCCTTATATTTTCGGTGCTGATGCCACCATGGGCGGTCGGATTGCAGGGATGCAGACCCCCGGCGGCACCGGCGCGGTGCGGCTGGCGGTGGCCGTGGCGCAGAAAGCCGGCGTTACCCGCATCCACATGGGAACGCCGAGCTGGCCCAACCACGCCCAGATCCTGGCTGACATTGCGCTTGAACTCGTGCCGTTCGACCATGCCCTGTCCGACGGGACGGCGAACCTCGATGCGCTGCTGAATGTCATCCGCAATGGGCAGATGGGCGATGCCGTGCTGCTCCACGGCTGCTGCCACAACCCGACCGGGATCGACTACACCCCGGCCCAGTGGGACGAAATTGCCGGGGCTCTGGCTGCCAGCCCGGTGTTCCCGATCATCGACGTCGCCTACCAGGGGCTTGGCCAGGGGATGGAGGAAGACGCCTATGGCACCCGCCGGGTGCTGGCCGCTGTTCCGGAAGCCCTGGTCGCCTACAGCTGCGACAAGAACTTCGGGTACTACCGCGACCGGGTCGGCGCGCTCTACGTGATGATGCGTGAGGAAAGCGCCTTGCCGCCGGTGGTCTCGAACCTCAATGCGCTGGCCCGCGCGGCCTGGTCGATGCCGCCTGACCATGGCGGCGCTGCGGTGCGCCTGCTGCTGGAAGATGCCGACCTGACCCGCGCATGGGAGGCTGAGCTCGACACCATGCGCGCGCGGATGCGCCAGGTCCGCGCCACGCTGGCAGCGGCGGGTACCGCCGGGTCGGTCGACCTGACACCGCTCGGTCACCAGAACGGCCTGTTTGCGATGCTGCCGGTCAGCAAGGAGCAGGTCGAGCGCCTGCGGAGCGAGCATGCGATCTACATGGCAGGGTCTGGCCGGATCAACGTGGCCGGGCTTCATTCGGGCAATATCGACCGGTTCATCGCGGCGCTGGCGGCGGTGACCGGTTGAGTGAGGCAGGTGCTGGACCGTCAGCCGGTCCTGACCGGAGAGCGCCTGGTGCTGCGCCCCTTGCAGGAGGCTAACTGGGAGGCGCTTTTCGCGGTCGCGGCTGATCCGCTGGTCTGGCAGATCCATCCCGCGCACGACCGCTGGCAGGAGCCGGTGTTCCGCGAATTCTTCGCCCAGGCCCTGGCCGCCGGGGGCGCCCTGGTGGTGATCGAGCGGGCAAGCGGGGCCATCTCCGGTTCCTCGCAGTTCCGGGAGCATCCTGCGCCCGAAACGCACGGCGCTGAAAGCGCGATCGAGATTGGCTGGACGTTCCTCGCGCGAAGGCTGTGGGGCGGCGGGTACAACGCGGAAATGAAGCGCCTGATGCTGGCCCACGCGCTGCAAGCGGTCGAACGGGTCGAATTTCGCGTGGGCGAGAGCAACGTCATCTCGCGCCGGGCTATGGCCAACATCGGGGGCGTGCTGACCGAGCGGGAAGACATTACCGTGCGGGCGGGCGTCCCCCATCGCCACGTGATCTACGAGATCGACCGCGCTGGCTTTGCTGCGGGGCCGCTGGGGGAAAGCTGTCGCCGGCAGGATTTCCTGCCCGCCTGACTGGTCTCGCTGCCCTTACTTCCGCAGCCCCTGCATCCGCATCAGGTAGCGGGCCAGTACGTCGATCTCGAGGTTCACCTTGTTCCCTTCGGCCAGAGCGCCAAGGGTGGTGACTTCACCGGTGTGGGGGATGATGTTGAGCGCAAAGTCGCACGAACCGTCGGGCCGGTCGCGCACATCGTTGACGGTCAGGGAGACACCGTCGACCGTGATCGAGCCCTTGGCAGCGATGAACGGGGCGAACTCGGCGCGCGCGCGGATGGCGAGGCGGATCGAGCCACCTTCCTCGCGTGCCAGCGTGACTTCGCCCACGGTGTCTACATGGCCGGTGACGATATGACCGCCCAGCTCGTCGCCCAGCTTCAGGGCGGTTTCGAGGTTGAGCCGTCGCCCCTGCTCCCACATCCCGGGGATGGTGCAGGCGACGGTTTCACCGGACACGTCGACCACGAACCAGGCATCGCCCGCCGTCCCGCCGCGTTCGACCACGGTCAGGCACACGCCGGAGCAGGCGATCGATGCGCCGATGGCGATGGTGGCCGGATCATAAGGGCAGGCGATCCGGACCCGCAGGTCGCCGCTGCGGGTGACCTCGGTGACAGTGCCGATGGCGGTGATGATCCCGGTGAACATGTGCGTCAGCTCCCTGTGCGGGTGCGCTCATAGGCCTCGAAGCAATCGCTGCCAAGCTGCCGCCGTTCGACCAGCCGCCAGCGCCCGTGCGCCGCCCCAAGCTGGCCAAGGCCGATGTCCGCAATACCGGTCCGGGCCCCGCCAAGCAGGATCGGCGCGCGGTAGAGCTCCAGCCGGTCGACCAGATCGTCTGCCAGAAACGCTGCCGCCGCGACGCCGCCGCCTTCCAGATAGAGATACTGCACTCCGGCGAGCTGATGGACGGCCTGAGGCGATGCGAGCACGCCTGCGCCCTTCGCCGGTCCGTGCGTCAGCACCATCCGCTCAGGACTGCGCGCTTCGAGGCCCGGCAGGCGCACATCGAGGCGAGGCTGGTCGGCCCGCCAGGTCGCGCCGCCGACCACGATCACGTCGGCCAGCGCGCGGCGGGAATGGACATGGGCGCGGGCATGTTCGCCGGTGATCCAGTGGCTTTCTCCCCCGGCTGTTGCGATCCCCCCGTCAAGCGACAGGGCCAGCTTGAGCGTGACGTGGGGGCGGCCCGATGCGCGCAGGGTCAGGTATCCAGCAAGACTGTCGCGCGAGGCCGGGCAATCCATGACAGCGGCAGTGATTCCCGCTGCGCGCAGCCGGTCGATACCCGCACCGGCGGTGCGCGGATCGGGATCGCCGGCGCCGATCACCACCCGGGCCGGTCGCGCAGCGGCAAGAAGATCGGCGCAGGCCGGGCCTCGGGCGCTTTCGTGCGCGCACGGTTCAAGCGTGACATAGATGGTGGCCCCGCTAGCCAGCGAACCGGCCTGCTCCAGCGCCATGGCTTCGGCATGGGGGCGGCCGGTGGCCTGGGTCCAGCCGCGCCCGACGACGCAGCCATCGCGGACGACCAGCGCACCGACAGCCGGGTTGGGTCGGCTCAGCGGGCGGCCGCGCAGCGCAAGGCGTGCCGCAGCGGCCAGCCAGCGCGCGTCACTCGCTGCTGTCGTCAACCGTCTGGCCCAGCAGCTTGCGGCGTTCCGCTTCCTGAGCGGCCTGTTCGGCGGCACGTTCGCGGGCAACCCGTTCGTCGATTGCCTCAACGTCGATCCCGGTGGCCCGGCCCAGCGCGCGATAGGCGTCGCGCTGGCGCTCCAGCCGTGCCTCATATTCGGCCTGGCGTTCGTCCTGCAGGCGCTGGTTGGCAAGGTTCGACGCGGCAATCTCGGCGTCAGTCCGCCCCTCGGCGAACGTGGAGATATAGGTCACCTTCGGCCGCGGCGGGGGGATGCGCACTTCATCCCAGATGATCATCGACAGGATGCCGCCGGTGATCAGCACGGACGCAAACAGGATTGGCCAGCGGTAGGGGTTGGGGCGGCGGAATTCGCTC
>NCJP01000097.1:9047-11528 GCA_002278985.1 Erythrobacter sp. 34-65-8 | reverse complement strand
CGGGCGACGTCCTTGGCTCGGGCTAGGCTTTCCTCTTTCGTGCTGGTCCGCATCTGCTTACCTGCGATTGAGCAGGAGCATTGCCAGTGCGGACTGTTGGTCCGCATGTAGAGCTGAACTTTTCCGTCAAGAAACTTGTGGCGGGCTGTATCCTTCATGGCTGACACCTCGTGAGCAAAATTGTGCTAGATGTGCGCTAGGCGTCCATCTTTCTATTTTGCCACTAACCGACTGATTTTGCTATATTTATATCATAACTGATTGATATAAATATGCTTTTGAGTCGAGCGCGTCTACCAATTCCACCACAGGGGCACTGCAGGCCGGCCCCGCCGTTAGCGGCGGCCGCGCGTTGCTTCAAGCCTTGAGCGCGCCGGCCAGCAACTTGTGCAGGCGCGAATGGAGCGCATCGTTGGCCGCCAGCACCTGGGCGGCATGGACCGGCTGAGACCGTCCGCGGAAATCGCTGACGAAGCCGCCGGCCTCGCGCACGATCAGGCATCCGGCCGCCGTATCCCAATCCTTGAGGCCACTTTCCCAGAAGCCGTCAAACCGGCCTGCTGCGACCCAGGCCAGATCGAGCGAGGCGGCGCCAAACCGGCGGATGCCAGCCACTTCCGGGCCGATCGCATTGTAGATCTTCGACCACTCGGCCGGGCTGCCCGCACCTTGGAAGGGAATGCCGGTGGCAATCAGGGCATCGGACAGGTGCGAGCGGGCAGACACCCGCAGGCGGCCGTCATGCAGCCAGGCACCGCGGGTCTTCTCGGCCCAGAACGTCTCGTCCGTGATAGGCTGGTAGATCACGCCCGCAATCACATCGCCCCAGCCTGAGCCATCGAGCTTTGGTTCCTGGGCTGCGATGGAAATGGCGAAGTGCGGGATACCGTGGAGGAAATTGCTGGTGCCGTCGAGCGGGTCGATGATCCAGCGCGGCTTGCCCGGATCGCCTTCGATCACGCCGCCTTCTTCCAGCACGAAACCCCAGTCAGGGCGCGCGGCCAGCAATTCGTCATAAAGGGTACGCTCAGCGATCTGGTCCGCCTTGGAGACGAAATCGGCCGGCCCCTTGCGGCTGACCTGGAGGTGTTCGACCTCCCCGAAATCACGCCGCAGGCGGCCGCCCGCCTTGCGTGCAGCCTTTTCCATGACCCGAATGAGACCGGACAGAACGGCCATAAATCAATTCCTTTGCCGTTCGCCTCGAGCGCAGTCGAGAGGCGGGAGAGCGGCGCTAGGGTGTCTCGACTTCGCTCGACACGAACGGCAAGGCGTCCGTCAGTTCGCCTTGCCGACGTAGCTCTGCTCGTACACGTCGACCACGATCCGCGTGCCGCTTTCGATGTGCGGGGGAACCATGATCCGCACCCCGTTGTCGAGCATGGCCGGCTTGTAGCTGGACGAGGCGTTCTGCCCCTTCACCACGGCATCCGCCTCCACGATGGTGGCTTCGACCTGATTGGGCAGTTCCACACTGATCGGGCGTTCGTCCCACAGTTCCAGCATCACCTGCATCCCGTCCTGAAGGAACGGGCGGGCATCACCCAGCAGGTCGCTCGGCAGCGTGATCTGCTCGTAGGTATCCTGGTCCATGAACACCAGCATTTCGCCGTCTTCATAGAGGAACTGGTAGTCCTTGGTGTCCAGGCGGACCTTCTCGATCGTGTCGGCGCTGCGGAAGCGGACGTTCGTCTTGCGGCCGTCGATCAGGTTCTTCATCTCGACCTGCATGTAGGCGCCGCCCTTGCCCGGCTGGGTATGCTGGATCTTGGCGACCTTCCAGATGCCGCCTTCGTATTCAAGGATGTTGCCGGGACGGATGTCCACGCCGCTGATCTTCATGTTGAAAGAGCCTTTGCCTGGGAACTGGGCACGGGCGTTGCCGCCCGCTGCTGCGGCGCCGCCCTTAGCCGAGCAGGGGGCAAGGGGCAAGGTCAGTGGCAATATGGCGCGCGGCGGCTATAGTGGCGCGATGCGCACCATCATGATCGCTCTTATCGCTGCCGCAGCTGCAGCCTCGCCGCTCGCAACCGCGCCGCTTGGTGCCATGGCGGGCGGAAAGCTCCAGACCCTGCCGCAGGGGCGCTACATCTGCTCGCTTCCCGGAGACGCCCTGGGCAAAGCGTGGGAAGAGATACCGGACAAGGATTTCGTGATCGACAACGGGTCGACCTATCGCACCGAAGCGGGGACCGGCACCTACCTGCTTACGGGCAGACAGGTGCAATTCACGCGCGGGCCGATGAAGGGCATGGCGTTCGAGCGCATCAGCGGCGGCACCCTGCGCTTGCTGGACGAGAACGGCCAGCCAGGCCGGGTCCGCTGCGTGCGCTCAGCTCGTTAACCCAGTTCCCTGGCGAAGGCGGCGACTGCTGCCGCCTCGTCGCCGCTCCACACGGCCCCCGATACAGCAAGGAAATCGGCGCCGGCTTTTATCAGGGGCCCGCAGTTGGCCGGTGTGATCCCGCCAATGGCCACGCA
>NCJP01000097.1:0-9030 GCA_002278985.1 Erythrobacter sp. 34-65-8 | reverse complement strand
TAGAAGGCGCCGAAGGCGACGTAATCTGCCCCGGCCTCACCAGCTTCCATCGCCAGGTGACGGCTGGCGTGGCAGGTGACACCAATCTGGGCCTCCCGACCGAGCTCCTCCCGCGCCTCCTTGACGCTGCCATCCTGCTGCCCGAGATGGACTCCATCAGCCTTGAGCCTTTTGGCCAGCCCGATGCTGTCATTGACGATGAACGCCACATCGCGCGCGGCGCAGATTTCCCGCAACGGCCCGGCCAGCCGCGCCGCCTCGTGCTGGTCGAGGCCCTTCACGCGATACTGGAAAGCGGCAACCGGCCCGGCGGCAAGCGCGCGCTCCAGCCGGTCCGGGAAGGTCCCCGCCACGTCGAGCGGGGAAATGAGATAGAGCTGGCATTGAGTCATGATCCCGGGTGCCTAGCCGCACCCGGAGCCATGCTCAAGCGACAGAGGCCGCGCAGATCTGATCAATCGCTGCCCCGAGTGTCGCGTCGAACTCGGCATCGCTCTGCCCTGCACGCAGATCCTGCAACAGGCCGCGGCTGAAGCTGGCGATCATGCCGGGGTTCTTTGCGAGGTGCTCGCACGCCTCATCGGTCGAATAGCCACCCGACAGCGCCACCACACGCAGCACGCGTGGGTGGTCGATCGCCGGCTGATAAAGACCGGGCTCGACAGGGATCGACAGCTTGAGCATGACCTGCTCACCTTCCGGCAAGGCATCGAGGTGCTTGATGATCTCGCCCAGCAGCACCTTTTCGCCCTCTGCCCGGTCGCTGGCGGTGATGTCGTACTCGGGCTCAAGGATCGGCATGAGCCCGCGCGCGATAATCCGGCGCCCTTCAGCAAACTGCTGCTCCACAAGGGCGACAATCCCGGCGGCATTGTTCGACTTGATCACCGAGCGCATCTTGGTTCCGAACACACCCTTCGCGCGGGCACGGTCGAGCAGCGCCTCGAGATCGGGCATGGGCTTCATCAGCTGCACGCCCTCGGCCTCGTCTTCGAGGCCCTTGTCGACCTTGAGGAAGGGCACCACGCCGCGCTCGGCCAGACGCGCCGGAACCGGCCTGCCGCCGCTTTCCCCGTCCATCGTCTTCTCGAACAGGATGGCGCCGATTACCTTGCCACCCCCGAAGCTGGGCGTTTCGATAATGCGGCTGCGCATTTCGTGGATCTTCGCAAACATCTCGTCATCGCCAGACCATTCGCTGTCGTCGATGCCATAACCGCGCAGTGCCTTGGGGGTCGAACCGCCCGACTGATCCAGCGCAGCGATAAAGCCTTGCCCGGTGGCGATACGATCGGTCATTTCGTCGAAGGTCATGCTGTCGTTCCTGTAATGGCGTCCGGTCTGCATACGAATGCAGAGGCGCACTTAGCGAGGCAGGCAGCGCTCGGCAACAGGCCCCGGGACCCCATTTCAACGCTCGTGCGTAGATGAAGGCGAAAGGACCCCCAATGCTCGATGAAACGCAGGAGCAGCTTTGCTCCGGACACCATTTCGACTTCAGCGACCTGCGCGCGCTGACGATAAACTGCACGCTGTCGCCCTCACCGAAGGACTCGCACACCGACCGCTTGCTGGACATGGCGCAGACCATCTTCAGCCGAAACAAGGTATCGGTCGAACAGGTCCGCGCAGTCGATCACCAGATCGCCCCCGGCGTTTCGCCCGACATGACCAGGGAAGGCGCGGAAAGGGACGACTGGCCCTTGCTATGGGAGAAAGTCTCCGCCGCAGATATCCTGATCCTGGCCACCCCGATCTGGCTGGGAGAGAAAAGCTCGGTCTGCTCCCGCGTTATCGAGCGGCTCTACGCCCATTCCGGGCAGACGAATGATCGGGGCCAGTATGTCTTCTACAACAAGGTGGGCGGGTGCCTGGTGACGGGCAACGAGGACGGCATCAAGCACGTGGGCATGGGCGTGCTCTATTCGCTCCAGCACATTGGCTACACCATCCCGCCCCAGGCCGACGCCGGCTGGGTGGGTGAGGCGGGCCCCGGCCCGAGCTTCGGCGACGAAAGGGAGGATGGCGGAGGCCGGGTCGGCTACGACAACCCCTTCACCCGCCGCAACACGACCTTCATGGCCTGGAACCTGATGCACATGGCGCGCATCCTGAAGGACGCGGGCGGCATACCCGCCTGGGGCAATTCGGTTGACCTGTGGGAGGATGGCCGCCGGTTCGATTCGCCCAATCCGGAATATCGCTAGCGCCGGCCCTTCCCCGGCGCTGCTCAGCCCTTGCGAATCTTGCGGATGATGCCGTTGAAGGCGAACACCGGCTTGCCGTCGCCGGTGATGACCCCGCGCACGAAAATGGTCTTGCCTCCAGCACGGGTCACTTCCCCGCGCGCTTCCATCAACTGGCCCACATGAGCCGGATCGAGGAAGTCGCCCGACAGGGTCAGCGTGACCGCATGGCTGCCCTCCAGCTCCTCCGTCGCAATGGCGAACAGGGCAAAATCGGCGAATGTCATCAGGCAGCCGCCGTGCATGAACCCGCCGCCGTTCATGTGGCGCGGCTCGGCGCGGAAGGCGCTCACCACTGAACCGTCAGGCTCAGCCCGGTAATAGAACGGGCCCGAGCGCGACTCGAACGGATCGTGCGGCCAGTGGGTCCAGCCGTCGAACTCGCCGCCGCTGACCCGTTTGGGCCCGTGATCGGTGACGCCCTGATCTTCGCTCATGCTTGCAGCGCATTCGAGGAAGGCGCCGCCCGCGGTTGAAACATAGGTGAAATCGCTTGCCACACCGGCATGGTTGAGCGCGGCGACGGTATCCCCGCCCCCGGCCACCGAGACCAGAGAGCCATCCTGCGTCAGCGCGGCGGCCGTTCGGGCAAGCGCGACCGTGGCCGTGTCGAACGGCTCGATCTCGAACGCGCCCATCGGCCCGTTCCAGACCAGCGTGCGGCAGGTCTTGAGCACGTCGGCCAATGCCTCGACCGCCTGCGGGCCAACGTCCAGGATCATCTCGTCGGCGCCCACTTCGTGGACGTTGCAGGTGCGCACGCTGGCCGGATTGGCGGCAAACTCGGTCGCCACCACCACGTCGTAGGGCAAGTGGACGGTACACCCGGCATGGTCAGCCTGGTCCATGATCCGGTTGACCGTTTCGGCCAGATCATGCTCGCACAGGCTCTTGCCGACATCGACGCCGCGCGCGGCGAGGAACGTGTTGGCCATGCCGCCGCCGATGATCAGGTGCTGCACCCGCCCGACGAGGTTTTCCAGCACCGCCAGCTTGGTTGAGACCTTGGCCCCGCCCACCACTGCGGCCACCGGCGCCTGCGGACTGCCGAGCGCGGCATCGAGAGCCTTGAGCTCCGCTTCCATCGCCCGTCCGGCATAGGCTGGCAGCAGATGCGCCAGCGCCTCGGTGCTGGCATGGGCGCGGTGCGCGGCGGAGAAGGCATCGTTGACATAGATATCCCCCTGCGCCGCAATGCCGCGGGCGAACTCCATGTCGTTGGCTTCCTCGCCGGGCCAGAAGCGGGTGTTCTCCAGCATCCCGATATCGCCGGGGCGCAGGATACCGATCGACTGTTCGACCACGGGGCCCTGAACTTCCGGAATGAACATGACCTCGCGCCCGAGCACGGCCTGCACCGCATCCAGCGTCATGCTGACCGAGAGGACCGAGCTGCGCTGCCCCTTGGGTCGCCCGAAATGCGCCAGCAGCAGGACCTTGGCGCCCTTGTCCGCCAGTTCGAGAATGGTCGGCGCGCTTGCCTCGACCCGGGTGGCGTCAGTGACCGAGCCATCGTGCATCGGCAGGTTGAGGTCGACGCGGACAAGCGCGACCTTTCCGGTCAGATCATCAAGGTCGTCTAGGGTTTTGAAAGTCGGCATGAGTTCTGATCCGTTCCTCCCCCTCGGGGGAGGGGGACCGCGCGCGAAGCGCGGAGTGGAGGGGCACCCTCCGATGGTCCGAATGGTGGCAGGTGCCCTACCACCACCTTCGGTGGTCCCCCTCCCCGTGCCGGGGAGGATTAAATCACATCAGCTTCGCCATCACCCCGGCGGTGTCGATCATCCGGTTGGAGAAGCCCCATTCGTTGTCGTACCAGCTGACCACGCGGGCCAGCTTGCCTTCCAGCACGGCCGTTTCCAGGCTGTCCACGGTCGAGCTGGCAGGGTGGTGGTTGAAGTCGCTGCTGACCAGCGGCTGGTCGGTGTAGTCGAGCACGCCCTTCATCGGGCCTTCTGCAGCGGCCTTGAGCGCAGCGTTCAGTTCCTCGGCGGTGGTGTCGCGACCCGGAACAAAAGTCAGGTCAATCAGGCTGACGTTCGGGGTCGGCACACGGACCGAGGAACCGTCCAGCTTGCCCTTCAGTTCGGGCAGGACCAGGCCGACCGCACGCGCGGCGCCAGTGGTGGTCGGGATCATGTTCTGCGCCCCGCCGCGCGCCCGGCGCAGGTCGCTGTGGATCTGGTCGAGCATCCGCTGGTCGTTGGTGTAGCTGTGGATCGTGGTCATGAAACCGCGTTCGATCCCGACGAGGTCGTGCAGCACCTTGGCCACCGGCGCGAGGCAATTGGTGGTGCAGCTGGCGTTGGAGATGATATCATCATCGGCAGTCAGCGTATCGTGGTTGACACCGTATACGATGGTCTTCGACACGCCGGTTGCCGGTGCGGAAATGATCACCCGCTTCGCCCCGGCCGAAAGATGCGGCCGCGCCGCCTCGTCCGACTGGAAGAAGCCGGTGCATTCCATCACCAGGTCGATGCCGTTTTCCTTGTGCGGCAGCTTGCCCGGATCGCGCTCGGCCGTGACCTGGATGCGCTTGCCGTTGACGACGATGTCGCTGCCATCGACCTCGATCTTGCCCGGGAAACGGCCATGGGTGCTGTCAAAGCCGAACAGCAGTGCATTGGACTTCGTGTCCGACAGGTCGTTGATCGAGACTAGGTCCAGATCGTGGTCGGTCCGCTCCAGGATCGCGCGTGCCACAAGGCGCCCGATGCGCCCGAAACCGTTGATTGCAACCTTCGTCGCCATGTCAAAGCTCCTCTGTCAGGAATTGAGTTTGTTCAGGATTTGCGGAACGATCGCGCCCGCGGTGAAACCGAATTTTTCAAACAGCACTTCTGCCGGGGCAGAGGCGCCGAAGCGGTCGATGCCGATGTTTATACCGTCCATGCCAGTATAGCGTTCCCAGCCGTGGGTTACGCCCGCTTCGATGGAGACCTTGAGGGCGTCAGCGGGAAGCAGGTCGGACCGGTAAGCCGCGTCCTGCGCCGCGAACAGTTCCATGCACGGCATCGACACGACATCCGCGCCAATGCCCTGCCCTTCGAGCGTGTCCGCCACGGCGCAGGCCAGTTCGACTTCCGAGCCGGTCGCCACCAGCACCACCTTGCGTGCGGCCTGAGCGGCGCGCAGGCGATAGGCGCCGCGCGCAGAACGGTTGCCTGAAACGGACCAGTTTTCGTCGCCCTCGCCGCGCATGGGCGCAAGGTTCTGGCGGGTCAACGCGAGTACCGAGGGCGTTTCCGGCGTTTGTAGGGCCAGGGCCCAGCATTCCGCCGTCTCGATCGCATCGCACGGACGATAGACGTTGAGGTTGGGGATCAGGCGAAGGCTCATCACCTGCTCGACCGGCTGGTGCGTCGGCCCGTCCTCGCCCAGCCCGATGCTGTCATGCGTCAGAACATAGACCACCCCGGCCTGCTGCAAGGCGGAGAGGCGGATGGCGTTGCGGCAATAGTCGCTGAAGATCAGGAAGGTGCCGCCATAGGGCACTACACCGCCGTGCAGCAGCATCCCGTTCATCGCCGCAGCCATGCCGAATTCGCGGATACCGTAATAGACATAGCGGCCGGAATAATCGTCCGCAGTGAACGGCCCGGTTGACGGGGTCTTGGTGTTGTTCGAACCGGTCAGGTCTGCCGAACCGCCGATCAGCTGCGGCAGCTTCTCGGTGAGCGGCCCGAGCGCCATCTCGGATGCCTTGCGGGTCGCCACCTTGGGCGGGTTCGCTGCGAGGCTGCGGATGTAGTCTTCGAGCGCAGGCGCAGCGGCATCCGCGACACCGGCAAGCTGGCTCTCGAATGCGGCGCGCCTGGGCGAGGCGGCCAGTCTGGCCTTCCAGTCGCCATGGGCGGCAGCGCCGCTCGTGCCGGTTGCCTGCCAGTCAGTCAGAATCTCCGCCGGCACCTCGAAGGGCGCGGCGCTCCAGCCCAGACACTCGCGGGCAGCGGCAATCTCGTCGGCGCCGAGCGGCGCACCGTGGACATTGTGGCCGCCCTGCTTGTTGGGCGCGCCCTTGCCGATCACCGTGCGGCAGGCGACCAACGAGGGACGATCATCCGCCATCGCTTCTTCGATCGCGCGAGAAATATCAGCGAAGTCATGCCCGTCGCACGATGCAACGTGCCAGCCAGTGGCGGCATAGCGCGCGGCGATGTCCTCGCTGGTGGACAGGTCGGTGTCGCCGTCGATGGTGATGCGGTTGTCGTCCCACAGCACGATCATCCGGCCCAGCTTGAGATGTCCGGCAAG
Organism: Erythrobacter sp. 34-65-8; assembly: GCA_002278985.1. Taxonomy (GTDB): domain Bacteria; phylum Pseudomonadota; class Alphaproteobacteria; order Sphingomonadales; family Sphingomonadaceae; genus 34-65-8. The sequence goes on along the minus strand of NCJP01000097.1, from coordinate 2,527 downwards.
ACCGATCGCCTCGTGGTTCACGCCTTCCATCAGGCACCCGTCGCCTGCCACTACCCACGTGCGATGGTCGACCAGATCGTCCCCGAACACGGCATTGAGGTGGCGTTCAGTCATCGCCATCCCGACCGCCATGGCCAGACCCTGACCCAGCGGGCCGGTGGTGCATTCGACCCCGTCGAGCAGGAAGTTCTCAGGGTGGCCGGCGCACGGGCTGCCGAGCTGACGGAAATTGCGGATGTCGTCCATCGTCGGCCGGGCATAGCCGCTGAGGTGGAGCAGGCTATAGACCAGCATCGAGCCGTGACCGGCACTCAGCACGAAGCGGTCCCGGTCTGCCCAGCCGGGCGCGGCGGGGTCAAACTTGAGATATTTCGACCACAGCACGGTGGCCACATCGGCCATGCCCATGGGCATCCCCGGGTGCCCCGAATTGGCAGCCTGCACGGCATCCATCGACAGCGCCCGGATTGCATTGGCCATAGGGTTAAGACGGGCGGGATCGAGGCTCATGCGGGTAGGCTCCTGCCGAAAGGCTCCGCGCGCGCGATTCGCACGGTTGGCGCGTCTCTTGCGGACCGGGCTGGCGAGGTCAACAGGCGCAGCGGCAAGCTTTTCCCCACCCCGCGACAAGCCAAGTTATCAACAGCCCGTCCCAAGCCTTTGCAGCAGCACACGAACTGGCTATTTCCGGTGCCATGGACGAGGAGCGCATCGAAAACGCCGTACAACGGATCGAGGCCGCCCTTGCGCGGATCGGGGCCGCGGCCGATCAGGTCTCGCCGCAGCCGGCGTCCGTCTCCGCCTTGCTCGAAAAGCACGAGACATTGCGCGAAACCGTCTCCAACTCGCTGAAAGAGCTGGATGAACTGATCGGGACAATCGAAGCGTGAGCGAGGTCCGTCTCTCGATCGGTGGCCGCAATTACACGATCGCCTGCGCTGACGGGCAGGAAGAGCACGTTGCCGGTCTCGGCGCGCTGGTCGATTCCAAGCTTGCCGAATTCGGGCCCAACCGCGCGCCGCAGGAAGCGCAGAATCTGCTTTTTGCCGCGCTCCTGATTGCCGAAGACCTGCACCAGGCCCGCAGCACCGCCACCGCCCAGCAGGCCGAACTTGCTGCTGCGGTGCGCGAGCGCAATGTCGCGATGGGCCAGCATGACCAGCACAAGGCCCGTATCTCCGAGCTTGAAGTGGAGCTTTCGAACCTGCAGAGCGCCCAGCAGGCCTCTGCCCGCGAAAGCGACGACATCAAGGCCGAGCTGACCAGACTGCGAACCGAACTGGTCGATGCAGAGCAGGTCGAAGCCGAGCTGCGGTCCGGGTTGGCGGGGCTGGTCGAGGAACGGGACGCTCTCCAGCTGGAACTGGACGAAGCCCTTGCGCGAGAGGCGGCAATGCCCGCCGCAGAGGGGCCATTTGCGCGCGTCGCCACGGCCGATCACGAAGCGGGCCTTGCCCCGGCACTTGAGCGATTTGCCGAATTGCTCGAAAATTGTGCCGACAAGCTTGAGGGCAAGGTCCAAACTTCCTAAATAGGGTGCGGCGGGACTGCCCGATACGAGCCGCATGAATATCCCTGAGGCTATAAGCAATCCATGGGAGCTGTCCCTGTCTCAGTCCACTGGTTCGTCCGGAGGGTTGGGACATACGGTGCCCACCTGACGTCATGCGTCAGAGGATTTTCCGGCAAACGATCCATGGTGGTTCCGCCACTCGCGCTAAGGATATGATGCAAAGCAAGGCCGCCTTGAGGAAGCATCTGCGGGCTGAACGCCTGGCGCACGTCGCCGCGATCCCCGAAACGACGCTGGGCCTGCTGTTTCGCCATCCCCCTGCCCCGCTTCTTCGCCACATCCCCGCAGGCAGCACGATCGGTCTTTACCGCGCGATGCCGGGCGAAGCGCCTGCTGCACGCTATGCTGCTTTCTTTGCCGAGCGCGGCCACGCGATTGCCCTGCCCCGCTTCGCGGGGGCGGCAGCGCCGATGGAATTTGCCCGGCACACCGATCCCTTTGATGAAGCAGACCTGCAACCCGGGCCATACGGCCTGCTCCAGCCACCGCCGGACGCGGACGTGCTGGTGCCCGATGTGCTGTTTGCCCCGCTGGTCGGCTTCACGGCTGACTGTCACCGCCTTGGCCAGGGCGGCGGACACTATGATCGCTGGCTGGCAGAGCACCCCGGCACGGTGGCCATCGGACTGGGATGGGACTGCCAGCTCTGTGCCGAATTGCCGGTCGAACCCCATGACATGCCGCTTGCCGCAGTGGTCACCCCTACCCGCCTGTTCGGAGATCTCTGATGCGTGATCAACCCACCTGGCGCATTCCGGTCGGCCTGCTCGGCCTGCTCGTCGCGCTGACTGCCTATGGCCTGATCATCGCACGCTATGTGCCTGAGCTGATCGGCACCTGGCCGGGCCTCGCCCAGGCCCCGGTCTATCTGGTGCTGGGCCTGATCTGGCTGCTGCCCCTGCGCCGCTTCCTGATCTGGATGGAAACCGGCCGCACCCGGTAGCGCTGTTGCCC
>NCJP01000096.1 GCA_002278985.1 Erythrobacter sp. 34-65-8 | reverse complement strand
CGATATCGGCACCCTGCGCGAAGCGCTGCCGGATGACATCACCCTCAACCATCTCGACGAGCAGGCGCTGCTGGCGCTGCAGGGCCCCAAGGCGGCCGACGCCCTGGCGCGGCACGCCACCGGCGAATACCCGCTGTCGGCACTGACTTTCATGAAGTTCGGGCGCTTCACCCTGGCGGGCCATGAGGTGACCATTGCGCGCGCGGGCTATACCGGCGAGGACGGGTTCGAAATCTCGCTCCCCGCCAGCGCCGCCGAAGAAGTCGCCACGCTGCTGTGCGGCGAACCAGAGGTGAAGCCGATCGGCCTTGGCGCACGCGACAGCCTGCGTCTGGAGGCGGGCCTGCCGCTCTATGGGCACGACCTGTCGCCCGATACCAGCCCGATCGAGGCGGGCCTCGTGTTCGGGATCAACAAGCGCCGCCGCACGGATGGCGGCTATCCGGGCGCGGAACGGATCAACCGCGAGATCGTGGAAGGGACGGCGCGCAAGTGGGTCGGCCTCAAGCTCGACGGCCGTTTGCCCGCGCGTGAAGGCGCGGAGGTGTTCGCGGGGTCCGCGAAGGTCGGGACCGTCACCAGCGGCGGCTTTTCGCCCACGCTCGGCCAGCCGATTGCCATGGCCTATGTCGATTCCGCGCATGCCGATGAAGGCACCGCGCTGGAGATCGAAGTCAGAAACAAGCGCCTCGCCGCCGTGGTGGCAGCGACGCCGTTCGTACCCCACCGCTACTATCGAGGGAGCAAGTAGTCATGGCCCGTTACTTCACCGATGAACACGAATGGATCGACCTCGAAGGCGATCTCGCCACCGTCGGCATCACCGATTACGCCCAGGGGCAGCTGGGCGATATCGTGTTCGTCGAACTGCCCGAAGTCGGCACCGTGATCGAGAAGGGCAAGGACGCTGCCGTGGTGGAAAGCGTCAAGGCGGCGAGCGACGTCTATGCCCCGATCAGCGGGGAAGTGATGGAAGCCAATTCCGCGCTGGAAGACGATCCGGCGCTGGTCAACACCTCGCCGGAAGAAGACGGCTGGTTCTTCAAGATGACCGTGGCCGACAAGGCCGAGCTCGACGGGCTGATGGATGCAGCCGCCTACAAGAGCTTCTGCGACAGCCTGTAACGCCTGAGTCCCCGCGAAGGCGGGGACCTCATGCCCGAGGCAGTCCCCGAGGCAGTCCTTTTCCGACTGAGGCCCCCGCCTTCGCGGGGGATCACGAAAGTAGAGAATGATGCGCTACCTTCCCCTGACCGATACCGACCGCAGCGCCATGCTGGCCAGGGTCGGCGCTGCCACCATTGATGACCTGTTCGTCGACGTGCCCGAAGCGGCGCGGCTGGACGGGCCGATCAGGGGCTTGCCGATGCACGCCAGCGAGATGGCGGTGGAGCGGCACATGACCCGGCTGGCGGCCAAGAACATGGCGGCGGGCAGTGTGCCGTTCTTTCTCGGCGCGGGAGCCTATCGCCACCATGTGCCGGCCACGGTTGACCATATCATCCAGCGCGGCGAGTTCCTGACCGCCTACACGCCCTACCAGCCGGAAATCGCCCAGGGCACGCTGCAGATGTTGTTCGAGTTCCAGACCCAGGTCGCGCGGCTCTATGGCTGCGCGGTGGCCAATGCCTCGATGTACGATGGCTCGACCGCGTGCTGGGAAGCGGTCTCGATGGCGGCGCGGATCACCCGGCGCAAGCGCGTGGTCCTGTCGGGCGCGCTCCACCCGCACTATGCCGAAGTGGTGCGGACGATGGCCAAGTTCACCGAAGACGAGATCGCCGACGCCCTGCCGACGGTGCAACCGGAGCCGGACCATGCCGGGCTGATCGGCCGGATCGACGAGACCACCAGCTGCGTGGTGGTGCAGTATCCCGACATCCTCGGCCGCATTTCCAACCTCGCCGAAATCGCCGAGGCCGCCCACGCCCGGGGCGCGCTGCTGATCGTGGTCAACACCGAGCCGGTTGCGCTGGGGGCGATCCAGTCGCCGGGTGAGCTGGGTGCCGACATCGTGGTGGGCGAGGGGCAGTCGCTCGGCGTCGGCCTGCAGTTCGGCGGGCCCTACCTCGGCCTGTTTGCGGTGCGCGATCCCAAGCATGTGCGCCAGATGCCCGGGCGGCTGTGCGGCGAGACTGTCGATGCGACCGGCAAGCGCGGTTTCGTGCTGACGCTGTCCACCCGCGAACAGCATATCCGGCGGGAGAAAGCGACCAGCAACATCTGCACCAATTCGGGCCTGTGCGCGCTGGCGTTCTCGGTCCACATGACCTTGCTGGGCGAGGCGGGGCTGCGCCAGCTTGCTGCGCTTAACCATGCCCGCGCCTGCCATGCCGCGGACCGGCTGGCGCAGGTGCCGGGCGTGACCCTGGTCAACCAGACCTTCTTCAACGAATTCACCCTAAAGGTCGGGCGCAACGGGCGTGAGCTGGTCCGCGAGCTGGCCGATCGCGGCATCCTGGCGGGCGTCTCGCTGGCCCGGCTCTATCCCGGCGTCGCCAACCTGGACGACGGCCTCCTGGTCGCCGTAACCGAAACCACCACCCCGGAGGACATCGAGACGCTGGCCTCCGCGCTTGAGGAGCTGCTGGCATGAACGCGCCTAATGCATCCGGCTGGAAGCCCGAAATGACCCCGGACGATGGCGGTGCACCCGCCACCTCCACCGGCAACCGTGCACTGATGCTGGAAGAGCCGCTGATCTTCGAGATCGGCCAGGCCGAGACCACCGGGGTCGATTTCCCGGCCTTCGATCCGCCCGCCACCAGCCGGCTTGGCGGGCTCGGCCGGACCAGCCCGATTGGCCTGGTCGGGCTGAGCGAGCCGCAAACGGTGCGCCACTACACCCGCCTCAGCCGCCAGAATTATGCCATCGACCTCGGCCTGTTCCCGCTCGGCAGCTGCACGATGAAGCACAACCCGCGCCTCAACGAGAAAATGGCGCGGCTGCCCGGGTTCGCCGACATCCACCCGATGCAGCCCGCCTCCACCGTGCAGGGCGCGCTGGAGGTGATGAACGAGCTCGCCCACTGGCTGATCGAGCTTACGGGAATGCACGGCGTGGCGATGAGCCCCAAGGCGGGCGCGCATGGCGAGCTGTGCGGCATCCTGTGCATCCGCGCTGCGCTGGAAGCGCGCGGCGATGCGCGCGAGGTGGTGCTGGTGCCGGAAAGCGCCCATGGCACCAACCCCGCGACCGCCGCCTTTGCCGGCTACCGGGTGGAAGACATTCCGGCGACGCCCGAAGGCCGGGTCGATGTCGCGGCGCTGAAAGCGCGCCTCGGCCCGGATGTGGCGGCGGTGATGATCACCAACCCCAACACCTGCGGGCTGTTCGAGCGGGATTTCCGCGAGATCGCCGATGCGGTCCATGCCGCCGGCGGGTTCGTCTATTGCGACGGGGCCAACTTCAACGCCATCGTCGGCAAGGTCCGCCCGGGCGACCTGGGCGTCGATGCCATGCACATCAACCTGCACAAGACCTTCTCCACCCCGCACGGCGGCGGCGGCCCCGGCTCCGGCCCAGTCGTGCTGAGCGAGGCGCTGAGCCCGTTCGGCCCGCTGCCGTTCACCGCCCGCACTGCCGATGGCGTGGTCCATCTGGTGGAGGAGGACAACGCCGTCGAGTACGATCATGTCCAGGCGTTCGGGCGGATGACCGCCTTCCACGGCCAGATGGGCATGTTCACCCGTGCGCTGACCTATATCCTCAGCCACGGGGCTGACGGGCTGAAGCAGGTGGCGGAAGACGCCGTGCTCAACGCCAATTACGTGCTGCGCAGCCTGGAGGACCTGCTCGAGGCACCCTTCGCCGCCAGCGGCCCCTGCATGCACGAGGCGCTGTTCAGCGACAACGGCCTGCCCGACGGCCTGTCCACCCTCGACATCGCCAAGGGCCTGATTGACGAAGGCTATCACCCGATGACGGTCTATTTCCCGCTGGTGGTTCATGGCGCAATGCTGGTCGAGCCGACCGAGACCGAGAGCAAGGCCAGCCTCGATCAGTTCATCGGCGCGTTCCGGCACGTGGCAGAGCGGGCACGGGCGGGCGACATGGCGCTGAAGCAGGCGCCGGTCTACGCCCCGCGGCGGCGGCTGGACGAGACCCAGGCAGCCCGCAAGCCGGTACTGGCATGGCAGGACCGGGGGGACTGACCCGGCAGCAACAGCTGGGCCAATAGCCCTTTGCCCTTGCTTGTAGGCGGTGCTTTCCGCAAGGTCCGGCCAGCGGGAAAAAATAACGACGGGTCGCGCAGCAACCGCTGGGAGAGCGGATATTGAGCGACGAGCGCACACCGAATTTCATCGTCCGTGGCTGGCGCAATGTGCGCGAGGCCGGGCCGCGTCGTCTGGCGCTCACCGGCGTGCTGGTGCTGGTGGCACTGGCCATCGCCCGGTTCGGCTGGGTGATCCCCGGGGTGGCCGATGCCGAGCGGGCGATGTACGATTCGCGCAGCTACGTCGAGGCGGATCGCAACGATGTGCCGCAGGACAACCGGGTGGTGATGGTCGTCTTCACCGATCAGACCCTGATCAATGCGGGCAAGCGGTCGCCGCTGGATCGGGGCATTATCGCGCGGGCGCTCCAGTCGCTTGACGGGATGGGCGCCAAGGCCATCGGGATCGATATCCTGTTCGACCAGCCCCAGGCCGAGGACGAGGAGCTGATCGCGACCTTGCGCGCGATGCAGACCCCGGTGGTGGTGGGATATGTCGATACGGCCACCAACGAAGACAATATCAAGTACGAGCAGGAGCAGTATCTCAAGGCCTTCCTGGCGCAGCTGGAAGGCAGCAGGGCCGTGCCCGGCAGTGTGAAATTGAGCGATTCCTTCGGCGTCACCCGCCTGTGGCCGGAGCAGGTGGCGGGCCAGCCCGACCTGCTTGGCCGGGCCATGCTCAAGGCTGCGGGCGAGGGCGTGCGGACTTTGCCGGGCTACCAGGGCGCGGTGCGCTACCGCCTGCCGGAAGACCCCTCCCGTCCGGTGTTCACCTATCTGCCGATCGACACTTTCTCCGATCCTGAACTCACCGCCATTCCCGAACTGTCGGCGGCCCTCGCCGAGCAGGTGGAGGGTCGGTATGTCCTGATCGGCGGCGATATCGTGGACGTTGATCGCCTGACGACGCCCCTGACCCAGGCCATGGGCACCAGCCTGCCCCCGGGGATCGAGTTTCATGCCACCAGCATTGCCCAGATGCTCGATGGCAAGGCCTTGCCCAGGCCAATGCCCCTGGTCTTGTGGGTTCTTTCGGCGCTGGTGGTGGTCATGGCGGTCCTGACCGGTCTGCTCGAATGGGGCAACTGGCGGATTTACCTGCTCCTGGCGGTCCAGTTCGTGGTCATGCTGGGGGTGCCGTTCGTGATGCAGTTCCAGCAAACCGATACCTATGGCGTGCCGGCGGTCGGCTGGCTGCTCGGCTGGATTGCGGCCTTCATGGCGGTAACTTCGGCGGCGCGTGCGTCAGGCGCGGTGCAGCGCAATTTCGCGCAAGGGGCGCTGGGCAAGTACCTGCCGCGCGAAATGGCGCAGGAAATCATCGACAACCCCAAGCTGCTGGCTCTGCATGGGGAGAAGAAGCAGATCTTCGTGCTCTTTTCCGATCTGGAAGGGTTCACCAAGATGAGCCACGCAGTCGAGCCGGAAATGGTCGCGCTGCTGATCAACCGCTATCTTGAAATGCTCAGCCAGGTGGTGCTCGATCATGGCGGGGTGATTGACAAGTTCATCGGCGATGCGGTGGTGGCGTTCTGGGGCGCGCCGATCGCCAGGCCCGACGATGGAGAGCGTGCGGCCCGCTGCGGCTATGCAATGTGGCAGGCAGGCGAAGCCTTTCGGGCCGAAGTGGCGGCAATGGACCCGAACCTGCCGAAAATCGGCAAGACCCGGGTGGGGCTGCATTTCGGCGAGGCGGTGGTCGGGAACTTCGGCGGGGACAACCGCATCCAGTACACCGCGCTGGGCGATTCGATGAATACGGCGGCCCGGCTCGAGTCCGCCAACAAGCCGCTCCAGTCGAGCGTGATGGCGAGCCGCGAGTTCGTGGAGAAAAGTTCCTTGGACTGGTGGCGCCCGATGGGTACAGTGATTCTGCGCGGGCGGGCAAAGCCGGTCGATCTATTCGAACCGGCCCCCGATTTTCCGGATGAGGATCGCAAAGCCTTGATCCAGGCTTCGATCCTGATGGATCACGACCGCCCGCAGGCGGAACAGGTGATAGCCGGGGTCGTGGCGCGCCATCCGCAGGACAAGGCTTTGGCAAATCTGCTTGATAGGGTACAGGATACCCGAGGAGGGAGCGCATATGTTCTCGGTTAGGACGTTTACCATCGGCATGGCTCTGGCGGGC
>NCJP01000349.1 GCA_002278985.1 Erythrobacter sp. 34-65-8 | reverse complement strand
GTGCGGGCACGCCTGCGGCCGTGCCGGATCTGCCCATTCCGGGCAACCTGCCCTCGCTGGAAGAGCTCGAGAAGCTCGATACTGACGAGCTGGACGAGCTGCTCGGCCTCAAGCCGAAGTTCGACATTCCGCCAGCCGCGCGCCGGTCGACCGAACGGGTCGGCCTGCTCGACATGGCAGAAGGCGGTCTGCCCACGGCATCGCTGGCGAACCAGCCGGCCGCGCTAGTCCGCGCGGCCCTGGCCGGGACAAAGCGGCCGCTGGTTTCGCGCTGGGGCCACATCATGTTGCGCCGTGCACTCGCCAGCCGGCTTGAGGCACCTTCGGGTATGGACCCGGTCGAATTTGCTGCGCTGCGGGCCCGGGTCCTCAACACCATGGGCGAATGGGCCGTGGCCCGCGCGCTGGCGCAGGATGTCGATACCGGCAACTGGAACGGCGCGCTGACCAATGCCGCGTTCGATTCCTACCTCCACACTGCTGACCTGGTGGGCATCTGCCCGCGCGTTCAGGTTGGCAGCCATTCGCGTGAGGATGCGCAGTGGGAAATGGCCCGGTCGATCTGCACGGCCTATTCGGGCCAGGGTGCCCGTGCCGGGAGCGATCTCAGCCGGATGCTGTCACGCGGGCGGGCCGACCCGATCGACGTGCTGCTGGCGCAGCGTTTCGCCGGGGCAGCCGGGGACGGCCGCCGGGCGGTCAACCTGGAATGGGAAGAGGTCCGGGAGCTGACCCCGTGGCGCTTTGCGCTGGCCAACGCGGTCGGGGCAGAGATCCCCGAATCGCTTCTGGCGAACCCGTCGCCCACGCTCCAGCGGATGGCCGCCATTGCGCCGATGCTGCCGCTCAGCCAGCGCCTCGACGGGGCTCAGCGGGCGGCGCGTGAGGGCATTCTCTCAGCCGGGGCCTTTGTCGATCTCTACGCCGAACTGCGGGCGGAAGGGGCGCAGGAAGGCGATGCTGCGCGCGTCGCTGCCCGCCTGCGGGATGCCTATGTGCTGGCCGATCCGGCCGCGCGGGTGGCTGCCATCAAGGACGTGTGGGGCGGTGCCGATCCCGATTATGGCCGCCTCGTTCTGACCGCCTATGCGGCAGCCCGGCTTGAGCCGGACGAGGCGCTGCTGGACGATGCACCGGCGCTGATCGCATCGATGCTGGCAGCCGGGCTGGAGCGCGATGCCTTGCGCTGGGCCAGCCTGGTTCCCCAGGGCAGCGAGGGCTGGGCCCTGCTGGTGTTCGCCCAGCCGAATCGCGCCACGCCGGTCAGCTCGGGCGCGTTCGACAGCTTCAGCGGAAACGATGAAAGCGCCGGTCAGCGCAAATCGGCCTTCCTGCTGGCCGGGCTCGCCGGATTGGGCCGGATTGAAGACGGGGCGGTTGAAGGCTTT
>NCJP01000095.1 GCA_002278985.1 Erythrobacter sp. 34-65-8 | reverse complement strand
AATACCTATCGCAGCGTCCGTATGCCGAAGTTGCGCAAATGGTTGATGCGCTGCGCCAATGCGTCGCGGTGCAGGTGCCGGGGCAGCATGGCGAGTGTCCGGCGGTCACGGCTGCGCTCAAACCGCCAACCGACAAGCCGTGATGCCCCGCATCATGCCCCAACAGCAGCGGCTACAATCAGCCCAGCAGCCGCTTGCCTCGCCAATCAGCATCCCCGCGCCGGTCAAGGGTTGGAACACGCGCGATAACTTCGATGACATGGACCCGCTGGACGCGGTGCAGTTCGATAACTGGTTCCCCGATGCCGGCGGCATTTATGTCCGCAGCGGCTACATCCCCTATGTGACGGGGCTTGGAGCGCAGCCTGTTTCGACGCTCGCACTGATGAATGTCAACGGGATCAACAAGCTAACGGCGGCGTGTTCAGGCAGTATTTTTGATATCTCGGCCGGCGGATCGGGCGGCATATCGCTCGGAACCGGCTTCACGTCGGATCAATGGCAGACCGTCAGCTTCCTGGAACACCTGCTATTCGTGAACGGCTCGGACGCACCGCAGATTTACGACGGGACCACGCTGTCAGCAGCTTCGTTCTCAGCGGCAAGCGGAAGCCCGGCGCTCACAAGGTCGGTGATCGTGCTGTGGCGCAAGGTGTATGCCGTTGCATCGCCCGGCAACTCGGCAGCGGCGACGGCGGCGGCAATGGGAAGTTTCCAGCTATTCTTGTTCCATGCCTTGCCGTTGGCGCGCATGAGCAGTGCCGCGCCCGGCAGCTTGTTCTTCGCCTGAGCGGCCAGCAGCTTCGCCGCCTCTTGCGGCAACTGGATTCGCCGGGGCTTGCCCGTCTTGTCCTTGCCGATGGTCAATTCCGCCGTGCGCTTGTCGAAGTCGCCAGCCGTGAGCGCGGCCAGCGCGCCGGGACGCAACGGCAACAGGCAAAGCGCCCGAACGAACGGCGCGGCTTCCGCGTCCGTCTTGTCGAGCAGCTTCCGGCGCTGGCTGCGATCAAGATAGAGGGTGCGCCGCCCGTTGGCATTCGGAGCGGCCTTCAAGGCTTCCTGCCATGCCGCCTCGCTATTCGGAGCGCCGGGCGAAAGCACCTTGGCCAGCGCCGCCCGGAAAACCGCCATGTCGCGGTTAACGGTCGAAGCTGCGCGCTTCCGGTGGATCGGCTCGCCTTTCTTGCGACGGCTTACCAGCGCCGGTTGCGCCTCCAGCCGGTCGCGCCATTCCTTGACATGGCGACGGCGCAGCTTGTCGAGCTTCACCTTGGCAATGGGATCGTCATAGACATAGCGGCGAAAGCGGTGCCCGGCCTCAGGCCGCGTCTTTGCGTATTCCTTGCAGGCATCGGCAACGGTTTCGATCTTGGCGCGGACCTGCCCGCCCGCCTCAACCAGCTCGGCCAGCTTCTCAGCTTCCTTTTTGGCAGCTGCGAACATTTCATTGCCCGGCAGCGTTCCGAAGTCGCCAAGGGACTTCACCCGATATTTCCCGGCATCCTCGTCATAGGCGCGCGCGATCCACGTTCCCTTGCCGCCGCGCTTGGAGGGACGGAAGCCAAGGAAGCATCCGGCGCGAAGCCTTTGCCAGTGCGGTTCGCGCTGCGCCTTGAGCCGGTCCCGCTCTCCAACTTTGCTCAGGTCCATCGCCATGCCAGCCGCCCCTTTCCGTTCCGTATGGAATGCGTATGGAATACATTAGGGGATGGATCGGGACAAGTGCGGATTAGAAGCCTTGGAATTTAGCGGGTTTCAGTGTCCGGCTCTGTCCGCACTTGGAGCTTAACCCTGCACTCCGAAGGCAGGGGTCACAGGTTCGAATCCTGTCGGGTGCGCCATTTTTTCTGCAGATCAGCCGCGAGCTCAGTTGACCATTCGCTCCTTGCCTTCCCAGTAAGGCGCCCGCAGTTCGCGGCGGAGGATTTTGCCACTGGGGTTGCGCGGCAGGGCTTCGATGAAGTCGACCGACTTGGGGCACTTGAATCCGGCAATGCGTTCCCTGGCAAAGGCGATCACGCCCTTCTCGTCGAGATCGCTGCCCGGCCGTCGCACCACCACCGCCTTCACCGCTTCGCCCCACTTTTCGTCGGGCACGCCGATGATGGCAACGTCGGCAATATCCGGATGGCCGAACACCGCGCTTTCCACTTCCGCCGGATAGACGTTCTCGCCCCCGGTGATGATCATGTCCTTGATCCGGTCCTGAATGTAGAGGTAGCCCTCTTCGTCAAGGATGCCAGCATCGCCGGTGCGGAACCAGCCGTCCCCCGTCAGCGCCTTGGCATTCTCTTCCGGGCGGTTCCAGTAGCCGAGCATCACGCATTCGCCGCGGATCGCCACTTCGCCGATCTGGCCGGGGGGCAGCGGCTGGAGGTTCTCGTCGAGAATCGCAATTTCCGAGCCCGGCAGCGCCTTGCCTGCCGACGTCATAACCCGTTCGCGGCCGATGATGTTTGCCGGCTTGTGGTCATCTGGCGACAGGCTGACGACCGTGCCGAACGTCTCGGTCAGGCCGTAAAGCTGGGCAAAATCGCAACCGAGCCGCTCGACTCCCTGCTTGAGCAGGTCGAGTGGAATCGGGCTGGCACCATAGGTGAGCCCGCGGACGCTGGAGAAATCGGCGCTTGCCGCAGCCGGATGGGACAGCAGCAAGCGAATCGCGGCAGGGACGAGGAACAGCCACTTGACCCGATAACGCTCGACATCGCCGATCAGCAGGACCGGATCGAATTCGCGGTGAATCAGCAGTTCCTGCCCGCCCAGGACAGCGCCCAGCGCCGTGCCGACCCCGGCAATATGGCCATAGGGCATGGCAAGGATGATGCTGTCGCCCGGATCGGCGCAGTACCAGTAAATCCCGTGCTGCTTCATCAGGGGGCGCAGGTGGGTGCCGTTGTGATGGCTCAGCACCACGCCCTTGGGCAGGCCGGTGGTGCCGGAAGTGTAGAGCTGGAGCAGGGGATCGTGCGGGCCGACTTCAGTGGTGACCGCCGCGTCGCTCTGGGCATCGCGCCAGGCGGCAAAATCCTGCTCCATCGAGACAATTCGACCGTCGAATTCGACATCGGCAAATTCATCCTCGCGGAACAATACCTGCGCGCCGGAGTCAGCCATGATGAATGCGACCTCGGTCGGGGCCAACCGCCAGATGATCGGAATGAATACCATTCCCGCTCGCGCCGCGCCCAGCGCCAGTTCGACCGCATGATCGCTGTTCTTGCCGAAATAGGCCACCCGGTCACCCTGCTTCAGCCCCATCGCCGCCAGGCCGTTGGCCACTTGCGTCACATGGCGGTCGTAATCGCGGTAACTGGTGACAGCATCGCCATAGCGCAGCGCAGGCTGGTCGGGCCGCGCTGCGGCATGGAAAGCCAGCGCATCGCCATAGGTCGGGTGGTAAGGTTCGCTGCCGGACATCGGTATCCTCTCCAGAGGTGGCCGAATCGTGGTCTGTCCGGCCTTCGGGCGGAACGTAGGCAGGTTTGCTTTGCGGCGTAAACCGCTGCCGTTACGTCAGGCGAAGCCCCGGTCGAGGAATTGCAGGGCGCAGCCGGCAAGGATGGCAGTGCCGCTGGGCATAGCGGCTTCGTCCACATGCATCCGGGGCGAATGGATTGCACAGCACTGGCGCCAGTCCTCACCCTCCTGCGCCACGCCGAGGAAGAACATCGCGCCGGGCACTTTCTCCAGCACGTAGGCAAAGTCTTCCGCGCCCATGATCGGGGCCGGCAGGTCGCGCCAGGCCTGCCCGCCCAGCGTGGCACGGGTCACCTCTGCCCCCAGCGCCACGGCGCGGGCATCGCAGATGGTGACCGGGAAGCCTTCGGTGATGGTCACGTCTGCCTCGACCCCGTGGGCCCGGGCAGTGTGGTGGGCCACTTCGCGCATCAGCACATGGAGCTGGGCGCGATGCTCGGGCGAGAGGCTGCGCAAGGTGCCGCGCAAGGTCGCGTGGTCAGCGATCACATTGTGCGCTGTCCCGGCGTTGATCTGCGTCACGGTCGCCACCACCGCGTCAGCGGCATTGAACCGGCGCGTGACCATCGCCTGGATCGCCGAGACGATGGCGCAGGCGGCCGGCACGGGATCGCGCGTATCGTGCGGCATGGAAGCATGGCCGCCCCGCCCCGTCACCACGATGTCGAACTGGTCAGCCGCGGCGAGCAAGGGGCCGGCCCGGCCGCCGATCACGCCGTGCGGCGCATTGGGCATGATGTGGAGCGCGAAGGCGGCATCAGGCAGCGGGTCAAGCAGCCCGTCATCAAGCATGAAGCGGGCCCCGTGATAGCCCTCTTCCCCCGGCTGGAACATGAACATGACCTCGCCCGCCAGCTCGCCCTGCCGGGCGGTGAGCAGCTCGGCCGCGCCCACCAGCATCGCGGTGTGGGTATCGTGCCCGCAGGCGTGCATCCGTCCGGGAATGGTCGAGGCGAACGGCAGCCCGGTGTGCTCGTCCATCGGCAGCGCATCCATGTCGCCGCGCAGCAGCACCCGGCCATGCCCCGTGGCGCCGGGGCGCGCACCGCGCAGGATCGCGACCTGCCCGGTGGTAGAGGGCCCTTCGCGCCATTCGAGCGGCAGGTGCGCGAGCGCCGCGCGGACCTTGGCCATGGTGAGGGGCGTATGCAGCCCGAGTTCCGGTTCGGCGTGGATGGCACGGCGCAGCGTGACAATCCGGTCTGAAAGGGAGCGGGCGGCTTCGAGCAGGTCCGGGTGCAGCATGCGCGCACTTTATCGCACTCTTGCCCCGCCGTCGGCAAAAAAAGTGTGCAGCGCCGCACCGGGGCGGCTAAAGGCGGCGCCCCATGGTGGCTCAGACTGACACGACCGGCACCGCCAGGCGCAGCGATGGCGCTCCACCGGTCGTGGGCGTCATCTATAACCCCCGCAGCCACCGCAACCGGGGCCGCGATCTCGACATTGCCGGCCGTCCCAACATTCATGTGGCAGAGCCGCGCGAGCGCGAGGAAATCCGGGCCGCGCTGGCGCAGTTCGCTGCGCTCGGGGTCCAGTATCTGGTGATCAACGGCGGCGACGGCACGGTGCGGGACGTTCTGACCGCCGGGCTGGCCGTGTTCGGGCTGGACTGGCCGGAACTGGCGGTTCTGCCCAAGGGCAAGACCAATGCCCTCAACGTCGACCTGGGCGCGCCCGCCGGCTGGACGCTGGCGGGGGCGGTGGATGCCTGGGAACAGGGCCAGCGGATCGAGCGGCGGCCGCTGGTGGTGGAGCCCGCCGAAGGCGGCAACGAAGAACCGCTGGTCGGCTTCATTCTCGGCGCTGGAAGCTATGCCACAGGCGTCCGCGCCGGGCAGGAGGCGCACCGGCTCGGCGCATTCAACAGCCTCGCGGTGATGGTGACGGCGGGCTGGGGCGTGCTCCAGGCGCTGTTCGGCAGTGACGCCAATCCCTGGCGGCGCGGCGTGCAGATGGAGCTGCGCCTGGGCAGCGATGGGAACGCCTTGCCGCATGCCGGTGCGGGTTATGAAGGCCGCCGCTCGATCATGCTGGCCTCCACGCTGGAGCGGTTCCCGGGCGGTATCCGGCTTTTCGGTGCTTTGCGCGAAGGCCTGAAGATCGTCACGCTTGACCGGCCTGGCCGGCGCATGCTGGCGATGGTGCCGCTGCTGCTGGCGGGCCTGAAGCTGAAGGATCCGGACAGCCGCGGACTGCATTACTCCACGGCCGATATGTTCGAGCTCGTCATTGCCGACGAATACATCCTGGACGGTGAGGCCTTTCCACCAGGCCGCTATCGGGTCTCGCAAGGCCCGTCCTTGCGCTTCGTGGTGCCGTGAACGAAACGCTCGCCAGCCGCCTGGCGGCGCAGCTGGAGCGACCGGTCAAGCCGGAGGTTGCGGCATTCGCGCGCCAGCTGGCCGAGGCGTCCGGCGCTTGTGCTGCGCTGTTCTATGGTTCCAACCTCCGTACGGGCGAACTGGACGGCGTGCTGGACTTTTACTTGCTGCTGCCCGGCCCGCAGCGCGACCGTATCTGGCCCCGGGTCAGCTATCACGAGTGCGTGACGGAAGGCCTTACCCTGCGTGCCAAGGTGGCGACCATGGCGCTGGAGACCTTTGCCCGCGCCTGCCGGGGCGAAAGCCGGGATACGACCATCTGGGCGCGGTTCGTCCAGCCGAGCGCGCTGGTCTTTGCGGCAGACGAGGCCACGCGGGCGGAGATTGTCGAGGCCGTCGGCGCAGCGGCACGAACTGCCGGACGGCTGGCTGTGGCGCTTGGGCCCGAAGCCGGCACTGCACAGGAATATTGGCGGGCACTGTTCCGGGCGACCTATCGGGCCGAATTCCGGGTCGAGCAAGCCGGGCGCGAGGATACCATCCTGACCGTCAATGCCGAGCATTTCGAC
>NCJP01000348.1 GCA_002278985.1 Erythrobacter sp. 34-65-8 | reverse complement strand
CGGCAACGGCGGCGGGCGAGAGCTTGTCGGAAATCAGAACTTTGGGCATGGTTGCCTCCTGAATTTATCTGATGCTTCGAGACGCGCGCCGGGCGCGCTCCTCAGCATGAGGGTGTGCCGAAGCTGCGCGTATCGTCGAAACGTCGTTCGACGACGCACCGGTGGCGTCACCGCAACGCGGATGGCTCGACTTGTGGAGCGCGTTGTCACTGTTGCCGCTGGCGGGCTGACGCGCCGAACACGCTGTATCTCGAATCGCCCGTGACCGCCGTCATCCATGGAGAACCACCCATCCGTGTAGGAGCCCGCTTGCGGGCGATGAGGCCCTTCGCGAAAGGTTTCATCGCCCGCGAGAAACCGCTCATAAAGCCTGGCCAGGGTCCTGCGGCAACGACTCTCCGTGCAAAACCGGGTTCCAAACCGAATGACGAGCATCCCGCTTCGAACGATGACGGTGCTGGTAAGCCTGTCGATTCGAAGCAGCTCAAACTTGACTTGGAGGGGCAGCGCCGTGTCGCCGATGAACCGCAGGATCGGCAGGAGCCTGTGCCGCTTGAAAAGCTGAATGCAGGGAGCGCTGCTGGTGATCTCGGTGCCGAAACCCGGTCCGATACGCATCTGGATGCAGGTCTAACACTACCCCTCACCGCAGTGCAAACCGGTGAGGATGCACCAGCAATGGGCGCGGAACAGCATCCCTCCGAACCAGGAACCGCCGGCGATGACGCAGCTGGAAAGGGCGGTTCGACGCCCCAAGCTCGCGCGGTGACCAGTGGGCACCAATCTCTCACGCCGGTCGAGAAAGACCTGCGTGAAGGTGCGGTCGCAGATCCTCCGGAAAAGGATTTCGGCGAGTTCGAGCCCGACATGTGAAAGGCAAATGGGGAGGGATTACTCGGCCGCGAGGGGAGCCCGACGAGGATTAGACTGGATGCTTTCCGTCGCCAATGTGCGCTCCCCTTCAGCTGCTGCGAGCTATTTCGCGGCAGACAATTACTACACCGGCGCCGATGCCGATCGTTCCGGAACATGGGTCGGGAAGGGAGCGGAACGATTTGGCCTTGAGGGCCGCGTCAATGCCGAGCAGTTCGATGCCTTGCTGCGGGGAGAACTTCCCGGTGGCATCCAGGTTGGCAACGCGGGCCAGGCCCACAGGCCGGGAACCGACCTCACATTCTCACTGCCGAAAAGCTGGTCGCTGCTTGCGCTGGTGGGCGGCGACGTATCATGCTGCCGTTCAGAAAGGACATCCGTGCGCGACATCAACCTGAAAGCGACCGAACATTTCGAAGCTGTGGCCCGTCTTGGCAGTGTGACCCGCGCCGCTGAGGAGTTGATGGTTTCACCCTCTGCCGTCAGCCAGCAGATCAAGCGGCTCGAGCACGAGTGCG
>NCJP01000347.1 GCA_002278985.1 Erythrobacter sp. 34-65-8 | reverse complement strand
GGCCTGGGTGACCGCTATTCGCTGGCGCTGCTCAACGGCCTGCCGCTGCCTTCGCCCGAGCCGCTGAGCCGGGTGGTGCCGCTCGACCTGTTTCCGACCGACATCGTTGCCTCCAGTCTGGTCCAGAAGACCTACTCGGCCAACTACCCCGGCGAATTCGGCGGCGGGGTGATCAACCTCACCACCGTGGCAATCCCTGACGAAAGCTTCCTCAAGCTGAGCGCCGGGATCAGCGGCGACAGCTTCACCACCTTCTCCAATGGCCTGGCCTATTACGGGTCGGACTATGACTGGTTCGGCTTCGACGACGGCACCCGCAACACCCCGCCCGCCTTGCAGGCGTTCTTCGACAGCGGCCAGCGGATGAGCGATCCGGACGTCGACCAGCAGGAAATCCTCAAGCAGTTCGGCAATCCCAACCTGATCCTGCTGCAGAAGAACAATTCGATTCCCGCCAACTTCTCCGGCGGGATCACGGCCGGGACCAGCATGGACTTCGGCGACGACGGCCGCTTTGGCGTGATCGCGACCGCCTCGCTCAGCAACAAGTGGCGCAGCCGCGACATCATCAACCAGTCGGCGATCAACGAAGATCTCGATCTCGACAGCGACTTCCGCGATTTCGTGACCGACAACCGCATCCTGGTGAACGGCCTGCTCGGCTTCGGGCTGGAACTGGGCGAGCACAAGCTGCGCTGGACCAACCTCTACATCCGCGACACCCTCAAGCGGGCCTCGTTGTCGATCGGCGAAGACCTGCAGGATAATGACAGTGTCCAGGAACAGAACACTGCCTGGTACGAACGCCAGCTGATCAACACCCAGGCCGTCGGCGAATTCCGGTTCGGTGACCTCAGCGTCGATCTGCGCGGCGGCTATGCCCAGACCCGGCGCGAGGCGCCTTACGAATACACCTTCACCTACGAACGGCGCAACACGCCCGACGATCTGGGCCAGCGGTTCCTCAACCTGCTGGACCGGCAGACGGGCGGGGCCTCGGTCGCCTTCTCCACCCTGCAGGAAGATCTCTACTTCGGCGGGATCGACCTCAGTTATCCGGTGACCGACTGGCTGCGCCTGACCGCCGGCTATTCCTACACCGATACCAGCCGCTATTCCGAGCGGCGCGAGTTCCTGATCAACGCCAATTCCGATTTCGACCGGGCGGTCGGCCTGCTGCGGCCAGACCTGCTGCTGGGCGATGCGGTGATCGATTTCTACAACATCGGCCTGATCGAAAGCACCCAGGCCGACCCCGCCTTTGCGGCAGGGCTGGAAATCCAGGCCGGGTACCTGCAGGGCCGGATCGAGCCGCTTCCGGGCGTGAACCTCGACCTTGGCGTGCGCTACGAAGATGCAGTCCAGCGGGTCGACCCGGTCGAAGTGTTCGCCA
>NCJP01000346.1 GCA_002278985.1 Erythrobacter sp. 34-65-8 | reverse complement strand
GTCGAGCCCCGAAGATGCGGACAAGCCTTTTACAGGTGGAGCAGAAGCTGGCGAGGGCGTATTGGTCAATTCCGGTTTTCTCGACGGGATGGAAATCGAGGATGCCAAGCGTGAAGTAATCTCCCGGATCGAAGTGCAGGGCAGCGGCCGGGGCACCACTGTCTGGCGTCTGCGCGACTGGGGTGTCTCCCGGCAACGCTATTGGGGGACACCGATCCCTTTCATCCATTGCCGGTCATGCGGGGTCGTCCCGGCGCCAAAGGAAAGCCTGCCAATCACCTTGCCCGAGGATGTCGATTTCAAGACTCCAGGCAATCCGCTGGTGCGGCATCCGACATGGAAGCATGTCGACTGCCCGAAATGCGGCGGCAAGGCCGAGCGCGAGACAGACACGCTCGACACTTTCGTCGATTCCAGCTGGTATTTCCTTCGCTTTGCAAGCCAGCCTGCAGATCAGCCTTTCGACCCTGCCGAAGTCGCCAAATGGATGCCGGTGGAGCAGTATATCGGCGGGATCGAACATGCGATCCTGCACTTGCTCTATGCCCGTTTCTGGACCCGTGCATTGCGGCATATCGGCAAGCTCGATTTCGCCGAGCCGTTTGCCAGCCTGTTCACGCAGGGCATGGTCACGCATGAGACTTACAGTCGCAAGATCGATGGCCGCGATGCCTATTACACCCCCGGCGAAGTCGAACGCAGCAGTGAGGGCGCAGTGCTGAAGGAAGATGGCCAGAAGGTCGATATCGGCCGCGTCATCAAGATGTCGAAGTCGAAGAAGAATGTCGTCGATCCCGACGAGATCATCGCGGCTTACGGCGCTGACGCGGTCCGCTGGTTCATGCTTTCTGACAGCCCGCCCGAGCGCGACTTGCCCTGGTCCGAAGCCGGAATCGAAGGCTGCTGGCGTTTCGTCCAGCGCCTGTGGCGTCTGTTCGGCCAGTATGACCCATCGGCTGAAGGCGAGGACAAGGCCCTGGCGCGCAAGACGCACCAGACCATCGCCGCTGTCGCAAGCGACATAGAAGCGCTGTCTTTCAACAAGGCGGTTGCCCGTCTGTATGAACTGACCGGTGCCACGGAAAAGGCAGGTGCCTCTACCCATCGCAATCAGGCAATCCTCGCGATACTCAAAATGGCCTCGCCGATGATGCCGCATCTGGCAGAAGAGGCATGGTCCGCGCTTGGAGATGGCGGGCTGGTGGCAGAGGCAAGCTGGCCCGAAGTGGATGCTGCATTGCTGGTCGATGACGAGGTCACAATTGCCATCCAGCACAAGGGAAAGCTGCGCGATACGATCACAGTCGCCAAGGGATTGGCGAAGGAGGAATTGGAAGCTCTCGCCCTCGCCAGCGAGAACGTCCAGAGGTCGATCGACGGCGCGGATATCCGCA
>NCJP01000345.1 GCA_002278985.1 Erythrobacter sp. 34-65-8 | reverse complement strand
CTGGCGGCGCAGCAGCGCGAGGTGCCTTACTGGGCCACCATTCGTGCGCCCGAGCTTTACATGCGCGTCGGGCCGAGCCCGGACTACAAGATCGCCTGGGTCTACAAGCGGCCGGGTTTGCCGCTCAAGGTGGTGCGGGTGTCGCAGGGTTGGCGCCTGGTGGTCGATCCGGAAGGGGAGCAGGGGTGGGTTTCGGCCAGCCTGCTCAGCCCTGATCGCGGTGCCGTGGTGATCGGGGAAGGGCTGGCTGCCCTGCGGGCCGGGCCGGATGACAGCGCCAAGCTGCGCTGGAATGCCGAACCCGGCGTGATCGGCAAGCTCGGCAAATGCGAATATGGCTGGTGCAAGTTCGATGTCGGCGGCCGGGTCGGCTGGGTCCGCGCGGAGCGGCTGTGGGGATCGAGCGACCTTTAACGGTCCGGTTGCCGCACCGGCTGCACCAGCGCCACCAGTACGAAGCTGATCAGCATCAGCAGGTACCAGCTGCCCAGTTTGGTGATCGAGACCGGCTCCCACCCGTCCTCCTGCCCCGGATAGTGCCAGGCGTTGGCGAAGGTGGCGATGTTCTCGGCAAACCAGATGAACAGCGCGACCAATCCGAAGCCGAGCAGCAGCGGCATCCAGCGGTGCGCGCGCCAGTTGCGGAAATGGACCCGGGTTTTCCAGAACAGCAGCACAGTGGCCGCGAACAGGCCGAGGCGGATATCGATCGTCCAGTGATGGGCGAAGAAGTTGACGTAGATCGCGGCTGCCAGCAGCCAGGTCGCCCACGCGGGCGGATAGTGGCTGAAGCGGAAATCGAAAATCCGCCATACCCGCGCGATATAGCTGCCCACCGCGGCATACATGAAGCCGGAAAACAGCGGCACCGCGCCGATGTGGAGCCCGCTCGCCTCAGGATAGGTCCATGATCCGGCGGCGGTCTTGAACAGCTCCATCACGGTGCCGACGACGTGGAAGATCAGGATCACCCGCGCCTCGCGCCAGGTTTCCAGACGGAAGGCGAGCATGGCGGCCTGAATGGCGATGGCGGCGAGGGTGAGGAAATCGTAGCGGTGGAGCGGGGTGTCATCCGGGTAGAACAGGTGCGTCCCCAGCAGCAGCGCCAGCAGCAAGGCGCCGAACAGGCAGGCCCAGGCCTGCTTGAACCCGAACAGCAGGAATTCATACAGCCACAGCCGCCAGCCGGTGCCGGGATCGAAGGCTTCGAGCCGGAGGCGGACGGCCTCGAAGCGGGTGTGGACGGCACGGGTCATCGCCGGGGGACCGTAATCACTTTCCTACTCGGGCAAAACATGATCTGGACATCGCGTTGGGTATGGGCCGGATATGCGCCCGGCCCCGGGGGCGGGTGGTGGCAAGGGGCTAGACGGGGTTCCGAAAAAAGGTTATAAAACAGAA
>NCJP01000344.1 GCA_002278985.1 Erythrobacter sp. 34-65-8 | reverse complement strand
TATTGCGACGGGTTCGGCCTGACCGAGCACGAATTTGCGCTGATCCGCTCGCTGCCGGCGCATAGCCGCTGCTTCCTTGTGCGCCAACCCGATGCGTCGGTCGTGGTGCGGCTCGACCTGTCCAACGCGCCCGAGGTACTGACCATCCTGTCAGGACGCGAAGCATCGGTCCGCAAGCTCGACATGCTGCGCGAATCTCTGGGTGATGCCCCCGCAGAATGGTATCCCGCACTTACTGGTCGGGCGTGGCCAGAACTGGACGGGCAGGGCGGCGACGCTGCCTATCCTGTTTGGCAGGCCGCAGAATGAGTGCCCAGTGCGAAGCCTTGATGAACGAGGTCGGCGCAGGTGTCGCTGCCGCCTTGCGCGCGGTTGATTGCACTGCCTCGGAAGTGAGCGCGGCCGCCTTTGGACGTCTGTTCGCACCGGGCGGGGCGCTGGGTCCGGCGCTGACGATCCTGCTGGCCCTGTTCATCGCCTTTTTCGCTATTGCGCTGATGCTTGGCCGGACCAATCTCAGCGTCCGCTCGCTGGTCCCCCGCATCATCACGCTGGGTCTGGTGATTACATTTGCGACCAGCTGGGTCGCCTATCAGTCCGTCGTATGGAACCTCGCAATTGGTGCGCCTGATTATCTGGCCGCGGTCCTGACCGGGGCGCAGGGTTCGGCAACCACGACCTTTGCTGACAAGATCGACGTCGTGTTCCTTGCAGTACAGCAGGCGACCGAAGCCGCAGGCGGACAGGCGAATGGCCAGAATGCCGGTGAGATCAGCGCATTTTCCCCGCAGGGCATATTGTGGCTCGGTGCGTTGCTGTTCCTGCTGGGTACGGTCGGTGTTCTGGTGACCGCGCGGATCGCGCTGGCGCTTCTGGTCGCATTGGGGCCAATCTTCGTGGTCATGGCCTTGTTCAATTCGACCCGCGGGCTGTTCACGGGCTGGCTCAAGGGGGTGGTGATGCTCGGCCTCACGCCCTTGCTTGCGGTTCTTGGCGGCGGGGTGATGCTCGAACTGGCGGTACCGATCCTGTCTTCGCTCAATCAGGTTCCGGGCCAGATAGACGCACGCGCGGCGATGGCATTTTTCCTGATCGGTGCCGTTCATGTCGCGCTGATGATCATGGTGTTGAAAGTAACCGGGACCATGGTTTCCGGTTGGCGCGTCTTCGGTCTTGTCCCCGATGAAAAGGCCGATCGCGGCGAGCCTGCCCGTGACATTGCGCGGGTGCCCGCAGCAGCAGGCGGCATCCCGATGAGCACAGCGCAGGCGGCCGGACTTTCAACGCCTACTCGCCGGCTTGCCACGGCCGGACTTGCTCCTGCCGCAGCGGCCAATGATACCGGGACTGCAACGACTGCCGCACGGACCCGCGAGACACGGGTATTCGCCACCACTTCAGG
>NCJP01000343.1 GCA_002278985.1 Erythrobacter sp. 34-65-8 | reverse complement strand
GCCGATGAAGGTGAGGATTTCATAGGGGGTTGCCGCCATGGTTCTTGCCCGCCGCGGCGACAGGCTGGAATCACTGGTCAACTGGTATTCCTTCAGTTGGAAAGCGCTCCATTCAGGCGATCAGAGTCTGGTGGTGGCAATGGCGCATGCGCTGCGTTCCGGGTCCCACAGGGTCACTCTGTGGCCCGTGCCCGATGAACAGGGCGATGCGCAAACACTTGCCTCGGCCTTTCGCGATGCGGGCTGGTTGGTGAGCATGGCACCTTGTGATCACAACCACGTCCTCCATGTCGGGGGCCGAAGCTTCGCCGAATATTGGGACTCGCGCCCTGGCCAGATGCGCACCACGCTCAAACGCAAGGCGAAGAAAGTCGAGGTCACCATCCTCAATCATTTCGACGAAGCGGCATGGTCTGCCTATGAGGATATCTACGCCCGCAGCTGGAAGCCTGAGGAAGGCGATCCAGCACTGCTACGCCAGTTCGCACGGCATGAAGGCGATGCAGGCCGGATCCGCCTCGCGATTGCGACACATGAGGCTACGCCCGTCGCCGCCCAATTCTGGACGGTCGAACGCGGCATCGCCTACATCCACAAACTCGCCCATCTGGAAGATCGGAAAAATCTGTCTGCCGGAACCACGCTGACTGCGGCCCTGTTTGAACACGTGATCGAATCGAATCGATTGCCTCGACCCACGGCAGCCCCGCGCCTGGCCAGCACTGGCCAAGCGGCTGATCCGCGCGCTTGCGCACAGGACCCCGCGAAGCTAAGGGCAGCGCCGCACTTGCAGGGGAAAGCACGCAAATGACTGGCGAGCCCGATACTGACGGCATACCAAACACGCAGGGCCGCCTCGCGCCCAGCAGACAGGAAATCGACGCCACATTGCGTTCGATCCTGTGTGACGTCCTCGGCCTAGATCCCGACGACGTCGAAACTTTCGACAATGATACCGGCCTGTTCGGCCACCTTCCCGAGCTTGATTCGATGGCAGTCGCCGGGCTGTTGACCGAGATGGAAGACAGGATGAACATCATTATCGAAGACGATGATGTCGATGGCGAAATGCTGGAGACTTACGGCGGGCTGCTGGCCTTTGCCGAGATCAAGTCAATCGAGAACTGATCATGCGCAGCTTCGTCTCGTGGCCCTGCCCCGTTCCGGGCGGTGGCACTGCAGACGAGAATGCGCTGCTGTTCGACCAGGCGCGCCAGTATCGCGTTCTGGTGGTCCCTGCCTTCTTCGATGAAGCGAACAAGCTTCGCCGCCAGGTGGTTGCGGTAATGGACCGGCTGGACCATTCCGGAATAGACAGTTTCCTTCCCGATTTTCCCGGCTGCAATGACAGCCTGCAACCGCTGGAAAAGCAGACCCTGGCAGGTTGGCGCTTTGCCGCAGAGGCTGCACAGATGCACTTTCGTGCCACCCATTGCCTCACGATCCGCAGCGGCGCCCTGCTCGCTCCTCCTGATCTTCCGGGCTGGCGCTATGCCCCGGCAGGCGGCAGCCAGCTTATCCGTGCGATGATGCGCGCCCGAACTATTGCGGCAAAGGAAGCCGGACGCGACGAAAGCATGGCTGCGATCGAAGCTGCCGGCCGGAAAGCCGGCACCGAACTGGCCGGTTGGTCGCTCGGTACAGAAATGTTTTCCAGTCTGGTCGATGCAAAACTTCCTGAGGCGGAAGGTCTGACAGATATTCCGCAGGGCGATATTGGTGGCAGTGGCTTATGGCTGCGCGCCGAGCCTGGCGAGGATCAGTCGCAAGCGGATGCTCTTGCAGCAATCATTGCTGTCGGAGTGCTCGGTCAATGAGCCGGCTGGCGCTCACTTTCGAATGCCAGGGGCAGGCGCTGGCAGGTACACTCGATACCGCTCCTGGCAAGACCGGCTTGCTGATTGTCTCGGGGGGTAATGAAATTCGTGCGGGGGCATTCTCCGGACAAGCCCGGCTGGCGGCACAGATTGCCGGCGCCGGCTTTCCGGTGTTCCGCTTCGACCGGCGCGGCGTGGGCGACAGCGAGGGCGAGAACAAGGGCTTCCGCCATTCGGCCAAGGACATCGCCGCCGCGCTCGAAGC
>NCJP01000342.1 GCA_002278985.1 Erythrobacter sp. 34-65-8 | reverse complement strand
CCAGATCGTGCTGCCGACTGTGCAGGGCTTTCTCGACAAACGGCTTCTGAGGATTGCCGACGATGCCGATTTCGCCAGCCTCGAGCATGTGGGCGAAATGGCGTGGAAAATGCATGACCAGCCCGATGCGGGCCTGTGGGAATTCCGCACGCGGCAGGAAGTGCACACCTATTCTGCGGTGATGAGCTGGGCTGCCTGCGACCGGCTGGCCAGCACGGCCCGGTGGATCGGCAAACCGGATCGGGAAGAGCTGTGGCGCGAGCGGGCCGATGCGATCCGGGCACGGATCGAGAAAGATGCCTGGGTCGAGGATGACGGCAATGGCAATCGCGGCCATTACAAGGCCAGCTTCGAAAGCGATTATCTCGACGCCAGCCTGCTGCAGATGATTGATCTGCGCTTTCTCACGCCCGGTGATCCGCGGTTCCAGTCCACTTTTGCAGCGATCGAGAAGGAATTGCGGCGGGGCGAGCACATGCTGCGCTATGCAACCGAAGACGATTTCGGCGCACCGGAGACGGCTTTCAATGTCTGCACTTTCTGGCTGATCGAGGCGCTCCATCTTGCAGGCCGTAGCGACGAGGCCCGCAGCCTGTTTGCCACCATGCTTGGCCACACCACCGGCTCGGGCATGCTGAGCGAGGACCTCGACTGGCAAACCGGTGAATTATGGGGCAATTTTCCACAGACCTACTCGCTCGTAGGGATCATTAACTGTGCCGGGCTGTTGTCTTTACCGTGGAGTGAAGTGCGATGAGCCGGCTGATTATCATCTCGAACAGGGTGGCGGTGGCCAAGGGGAGAGGCGCAGCAGGCGCGCAAGGCGGGCTGGCCGGTGCGCTCAATTCCGCGCTCAAGAAATTTGGCGGTGTGTGGTTCGGCTGGTCGGGAGAAGAAGCCGAGGAGACCACCGGCCATATCCAGCTGCATACGCATGACGGCGTGACCACCGCCACGATCAATCTGAGCCACCATGACGTTGAGGAATATTACAACGGCTATGCCAATTCGACCTTGTGGCCGCTGTTCCATTATCGGCTGGATCTGACCGAATACGAGAACGAGACCGGACGCGGTTATGAGCGGGTCAACAAGATGTTCGCGCAGAGCGTTGCCCCGCTGGTCGATCCCGAGGATCTCGTGTGGGTCCATGATTACCACCTGCTGCCGCTCGGCGCCCGGCTGCGCGAGCGGGGGCTGAAGAACCGGATCGGCTTTTTCCTGCATACGCCCTGGCCGCCGGCGCGGCTGTTCGTATCGCTGCCTTATCACGAGCGTCTGTTGCGCACGATGCTGGAATATGACCTGATCGGTTTCCAGACGGAGGAATGGCTCGGCAGCTTCCTGCATTATTGTGACAAGGAGCTGGGGGCCGAAGTGGACGAAGCCAGTGGCCGGATATGCTATGACGGG
>NCJP01000341.1 GCA_002278985.1 Erythrobacter sp. 34-65-8 | reverse complement strand
TTGACATCGGTAATGACCACATGGCGCGCACCTGCATGGCGGCACACGGCAGCGGCCATCATCCCGATAGGTCCAGCCCCGACCACCAGCACGTCCTCGCCCAGGACATCGAACTGCAGCGCGGTGTGCACTGCATTGCCGAACGGATCAAACAGCGATGCAACATCGAGATCGATCCCGTCATTATGGAGCCACAGATTGGCCGCGGGCAGTGCGAGATATTCGGCAAAGGCCCCGGTCCGGTTGACCCCGATCCCGTCGGCATCGGCGCACATATGGCGCCGCCCGGCCATGCAATTGCGGCACCGTCCGCACACCACATGGCCTTCGCCCGAAACGATCTGGCCCAGTTCATAGCCACGGACATTGCTGCCGATCTCGACAATCTCGCCGACAAATTCGTGCCCCACGGTCATCGGTACGGGGATCGTATCCTGCGCCCACTGGTCCCATTTCCAGATATGCATGTCTGTGCCGCAGATCGCGGTCCGCTTGACCCG
The DNA here is from genome assembly GCA_002278985.1 of Erythrobacter sp. 34-65-8. Lineage (GTDB taxonomy): Bacteria > Pseudomonadota > Alphaproteobacteria > Sphingomonadales > Sphingomonadaceae > 34-65-8. The sequence goes on along the minus strand of NCJP01000341.1, from coordinate 913 downwards.
GATCAGCACATCATTGATGCCCACTTCGGGTTCGGGCACATCCTGCAGCCACAATCCCGGTTCAGCCTTCGCCTTGACCAGTGCCTTCATATTCAATCGCTCCTTTCCATCGCCAGGCAGCATTCGCGGTAGCCAGGTTCAAGGAGAGGACGTGACCGCGAGGTACCAGCGAGGACCGGTTGCCATCTGGCCGCATCGTCCCTGAAACCAGGACCACCACCTTGCCGGTCGGGCAGGTTGGTGCGGGCACTCCAGCCCGACTCTTGATGCATGAAACGCCTGCGCGTTCCTGATGAGGGTGATGCCGCGTTTATGTGGATCGCGCAACATTAAATTACGTGCGCGTGAAATCTTCGTAGCCAGTGCAAGTGTTGGAACCGCGCCGGGTCAGGCTGTTGCCGGTCTGTTTCCCTCGCTTTGCGCGAGGCGATGTCTGAGCCGCGACAGCCGCGGAATTTTCCAGTTTTCCAGGTTCAATCCGGTGAGCGCCTCGGTCGCCGTAATATCGGGCAAATAATAGCGCCGCAGCTTGTCCTGCACCGCAATCGGAAACGCTGGCGCTGGCAGGGCGTTCAGAGAATCGATCCGAGCCTTGAGCGATGATGCCATTTGCACCGGGGCAACTTGCCGGAGCATTCGGTCGAAGCGGCTGCCGGGGCGTGTGTAATGCTGAGCCTTTGCAGAGCGCGGCACCGTGGGAAGCTGGCTGGCCATATTGGCCCGTTTGGAAAAATCGACAGTGTCCGGATCGCCCGCGCCGATGTGGTGCATCACTTTTGCCAGAGTGGCGCGGGGATACTCCTCCAGCTGTTCCTGCGTGATCATGTAAGGGCCGATGGCATTGTTGTTCTGTACCCGCCAGCCACGCTGCACCCGGACCCGGTGATTGTCATCTTCCCAGCAGACGCGGAAA
>NCJP01000340.1 GCA_002278985.1 Erythrobacter sp. 34-65-8 | reverse complement strand
CGCCCAGGTCGACCTTCAGGCCGGGGCCCATCGTGCTGGTCAGCGAGATCTTGCGGACATACTTGCCCTTCGCGCCGCTCGGCTTGGACTTCACCACCGCTTCGGTCAGCGCCTTGAAGTTGGCCTTGAGCGCATCGTCGGAGAACGACAGCTTGCCGATGCCCGAATGGATGATGCCCTGCTTTTCGACGCGGAATTCGACCTGGCCGGCCTTGGCGTCCTTGACCGCCTGTTCCACGTTGGGAGTGACCGTGCCGAGCTTCGGGTTCGGCATCAGGCCCTTGGGGCCCAGCACCTTGCCGAGGCGGCCGACCACGCCCATCATGTCCGGCGTGGCAATCACGCGGTCATAGTCGAGGTTGCCGGCCTGCATGTCTTCCATCAGGTCTTCCGCGCCGACCTTGTCGGCCCCGGCAGCGAGCGCCTTGTCGGCGTTGTCACCGCGTGCGAACACGGCCACGCGCACGTCCTTGCCGGTGCCCGAAGGCAGCGACACCATGCCGCGCACCATCTGGTCGGCATGACGCGGATCGACGCCCAGGTTCATCGCCACTTCGAGCGTTTCGTCGAACTTCTTGCTGGCGATTTCGCGCAGCTTGGCGACGGCTTCGTCGAACCCGTACAGCTTTTCAGCATCGAGCGCGGCGAGGGTCTTCTGCTTCTTGGTCTGCTTTGCCATGTCCTTAGCCCTCCACCACTTCGAAGCCCATAGAGCGGGCGGAGCCTTCGATGATCTTCATCGCCTGGTCGACGTCGTTTGCATTGAGATCGGCCATCTTGGCTTCAGCGATTTCACGCACCTGAGCCTTGGTCACCGAGCCTGCGACAACCTTGCCCGGCTCCTTCGAGCCCGACTTGAGGTTGGCGGCCTTCTTGAGGAAGTAGGAGGCTGGCGGGGTCTTGGTGACGAAGGTGAACGAACGGTCGGCATAGACGGTGATCACGGTCGGGATCGGCATGCCCTTTTCCAGGCTGTCGGTCGCGGCGTTGAACGCCTTGCAGAATTCCATGATGTTCACGCCGCGCTGGCCCAGGGCAGGGCCGATCGGCGGGGAGGGGTTGGCGGCGCCGGCAGGCACCTGCAGCTTGATGTAGCCTTCAATCTTCTTGGCCATGGGGCCATATCCTTTCACACTGTCGAGCCGCCTGCCGGATGGCAGGGCTGCGGCTCTCCTGATAAGCGGTGAGACGGCAGACCTGGATTGCTCCATCCTGCCTCCCGCACGGTCTCCCTTTCGGGAAGGCGCGCGCATAGGGGTGTGGCTGCCGAAAAGCAAGCGCTTCAGGCCTGGCCCCGCCCCCGCGCCTGCACCGCCATGCGCCGGGCTTCGACCTCTTCCGGCCGGACCGCGGAATTGGCGGCGCTCGACAGACGGCCCTCCAGCGTCAGGCCATCGGCAAAGCTGGCGGCATAACCTTC
>NCJP01000339.1 GCA_002278985.1 Erythrobacter sp. 34-65-8 | reverse complement strand
CACTCTGGAAACCGCCTTTGGCGCGACCATCCAGTTTCCGATTGCCCAGCTCGATCGCTACCCACCGGTTGTCCATGCGTGGGAGAAGCTGACGGATTTGCTGACCAGTGCCTTGTGGCGTTCCGGGTTCCTGTTGGTCCCCGCCTTTGCCGTCTTCTACTGGTTCGCCGAGCGGTTCGGTGGCCGCTCCAAAGAGCGCAAACATGAGCGCGGCGCGATGCTCGTCACGCTCCCCGAACTCGTCGACGAATTGACCGCACACAACCGGCGCGAGCGCACCCGTGAGCTTGATACCGCGCTGGGCTGGAAATGGCGGCTCGCGGGTCGCAAGGCATTGCGTGAAGCGGGTCTCTATAGGCCTGCACATCTGGCGGGCGTCAGCTACCCCTGGCGGCAGGAACAGGGCCACGCCATGCTCGTCGGCACCACCGGCATGGGCAAGACCGTGGCGCTGTTCGAACTCGTCGATGAGATCAGGCAGAGGGGAGAACGCACGGTTATCTTCGACCTCACGGGAGCGTTCATAGAGGCCTTCTACGAGCCTGAACGCGACGTCATCCTGAACCCGCTCGATGCCCGCTGTCCGGCCTGGAGCGTGTTCAACGACTGCACCACCAGTTCCGAGTTCCATGCCGCTGCGGAATCGCTGGTACCGCACGATGGCGGCGGGGCGGAGCAGTTCTGGGTGCTCGCAGCGCGTACCCTGTTCGTCGAGACCTGCCTCAAGCTGGTCGAGAAGGGCAAGGGCACCAACGCGGCGCTCGCGAGCGACCTGATGAACGCCAATCTCTCCGACCTGCACCAGCTGCTCGAGGACACGATGGCGGGGCCAATGACCGACCCGCAGGCCGCCAAGATGGCGGAATCGGTACGCGCGGTATTCAACGTCAATGCCAAGGCGCTGCAATTGCTGCCGACCGAAGGCAAGCCGTTCTCGATCCGCGACTGGGTCAAGGGCGGCGGCAAGGAGGGATCGTTCCTGTTCCTTTCAGCGCGCTATGCTGACCTCACCGTCCTCTCGCAAATGCTCACGCTCTGGCTCGATACGGCCATCAACACGCTGATGACCGGGCGGACCTCGTCTGACCTCAGACTGTGGTTCCTGATCGACGAGCTGGGCGCGTTGCATCGCCTCCCATCACTCGAAAAGGGCCTGCAGACCGCGCGCAATTACGGCGGCGCCATCGTCACCGGCGTCCATGCCTATGCCAAGTTGAAGGAGGTCTATGGAGAGAACATGGCGATGACCCTGTCGTCGCTCGCAAAGACCAAGCTCATGCTCGGGACCGCTGACCGCGAGACGGCCACCTGGTGTTCCGACACTGTCGGTCACCGCGAGGTGCGCGAGGTCGAAGAGAACCAGAGCTATGGGCATAACAGCGCCCGCGATGCGGTGAGCCTGACGGCCCGCCGCGAGATCG
>NCJP01000094.1 GCA_002278985.1 Erythrobacter sp. 34-65-8 | reverse complement strand
GGCTTGGGCCACCGCCATTCCGTAACCGGGGATGATGATAACCTTCTCCGCCTGCTCGAGCATGAAGGCGGCATCGTCGGCGCTGCCCTGCTTGTAGGGGCGTTGCTCGCGCGCTTCTCCGCCGCCGGCGCTGGCATCCGCGCCAAATCCGCCCGCGATCACACTGATGAAGCTGCGGTTCATCGCCCGGCACATGATGTAGCTGAGGATCGCGCCCGAAGAGCCGACCAGCGCACCGGTGATGATCATTGCGCTGTTGCCCAGCGTGAAGCCCATCGCCGCCGCCGCCCAGCCGGAATAGCTGTTCAGCATCGACACCACCACCGGCATGTCCGCCCCGCCGATGGGGATGATGAGCAGGAAGCCGATGGCGAAGGCCAGCACCGTCACCGCCACGATCAGCGGCAGCGTCTCGGCCGGGGCCGCCATGGCGAACAGGCCGGTCAGCACGATGATCGCGACCAGCGTGCCGAGGTTGATCACGTGTCGTGCGGGCAGCATGATCGGCGATCCGCTCATCTTGCCAGACAGCTTGAGGAAGGCGATGACCGAGCCGGAGAAGGTGATCGCACCGATGGCAATGCCCAGCCCCATCTCGATCTTGCTGACCGCGCCGATCCCGCCCTCCGGCGTCATCAGCCCGAAGGCTTCCGGATTGAGATAGGCGGCCCAGCCCACCAGCACAGCCGCGAGGCCGACCAGGCTGTGAAACGCCGCGACCAGTTCGGGCATCTGCGTCATGGCGATGCGGCGGGCGACGATCAGACCGAATGCACCGCCGATGAAGATCGCCAGCCCGATTTCGGCGATATTGGCAATGTCATGCGTCACCAGCGTGGTGACCATGGCAATCAGCATCCCGGCCATCCCGAAGCGGTTGCCGGTCCGGCTGGTCGAGGGGCTGGAAAGCCCGCGCAGCGCGAGGATGAAGAACACGCCCGAAACGAGATAGGCGAGCATGGCCCAGGCGGGGGTTCCGGTATCGCCGGTGGCGGCGGAGGCGGGAACAGCCCCAAACATCGTCATTCCAGCGAAAGCCGGGATCGCTGTCCATCGGGCGCGGAGCGTGCCGAAAACGATCCCAGCTTTCGCTGGGATGACGGACGTTGGGAAGAAGCGCACCATCACTTCTTCTCCTTCTTCTTGTACATCGCCAGCATCCGCTCCGTCACCGCAAAGCCGCCGAAGATGTTGACGCTCGCCAGCACCACGCCGATCAGCCCGAGCCACTTGGCCGCCGGGCTCCCCGCCTCCGCCGCCGCAATCAGCGCGCCGACGATGATCACCGAGGAAATCGCATTGGTCACCGCCATCAGCGGGGTATGCAACGCCGGGGTCACCGACCACACGACGTAGTAGCCGACGAAACAGGCCAGCACGAAGATGCTGAGAATTGAGATGAAGTCCATTAATGCGCCTCCCCGGCACGGGGAGGGGGACCAGCCGCAGGCTGGTGGAGGGGATTCGCCATCCGCGCAACGATTGCGTCGGCAACGTTGGCCACATCGCGCAGCACGCGTTCAGCGGTAACCCTCAAGACCCGAAACCCGTTTTCCTTGATAAATTGAACACGTCGATCATCGAATTTTACCCGGTCAGGGTGATCATGCGCCGCGCCATCGATCTCGACCACCAACCGTTCTGCAAGGCAGCAGAAGTCAACCACGTAAGGGCCAATCGGATGCTGGCGGCGAAACTTGAACCCGCCCGGCCGCAGCCGCAGGCGTTGCCAAAGCATCTTCTCGGGGGCCGTCATATGCTTTCGCAAGTCCCGAGCGAGTTTGACCACCGGCCTTGCTACAAACCGGGAGTCCCCTCCACCGCGCTGCGCGCGGTCCCCCTCCCCGTCCCGGGGAGGCTGAGAGACTGCCCCATTCAACCCAGCAGCCTCTCGCTCACAACCTTGCTGCCCTGCGTAAGACGCACCGCGTTGCCGATTTCCTCGTCCAGCACAGGCCGCCCCGCTTCCTTGTCCCAGAAGGCAGAGAGGAAGTTGTAGAGGTTGCGTGCAAACAGGGCGCTGGCGTCGGCGGCGAGATGCGCGGGTGTGTTGGAATAGCCCATCAACTTGACCCCGTGACGTTCAACCACCTGGTCCGCCACCGCGCCTTCGACATTGCCGCCCTGCGCCACGGCAAGATCGAAGATCACGCTGCCCGGCTTCATCGACGCAATCTGTGCGTCGGTGATCAGCCTCGGAGCAGCACGCCCCGGGATCAGCGCGGTGGTGATCACGATGTCCTGCTTGGCAATATGGCCAGAGACCAGTTCAGCTTGCGCCTTCTGGTATTCCTCGCTCATTTCGGTGGCGTATCCGCCCGCGCCTTCGCCTTCGATCCCGGCGACATTCTCGACGAAGATCGGCTTGGCGCCGAGCGACTGGATCTGCTCTTTTGTGGCCGAGCGCACGTCGGTGGCCGAAACCTGCGCACCGAGCCGCTTGGCCGTGGCAATCGCCTGGAGGCCCGCCACACCCACGCCCATGATGAACACCCGGGCCGCCTGGACCGTGCCGGCCGCCGTCATCATCATCGGGAAGGCGCGGCCATATTCGTCTGCCGCCGCAATCACCGCCTTGTACCCGGCGAGGTTGGACTGGCTGGACAGCACGTCCATGCTCTGTGCGCGGGTGATGCGCGGCATGAACTCCATGCTCAACGCTTCGAGGCCGGCACCAGCATAGGCCTCAACCCGCTGCCTCTGCCCGAACGGATCGAAGGTCGCAGCTACCCATACACCCGATGCGGCTCCGGCCAGCAAAGCCGGGTCGGGCGCCTGCACGCCGAGCACGATGTCCGCGCCTTTGGCCACTGCTGCAGCCGGGCCGACTTCCGCCCCCGCTTCGCGATAGGCCTCATCGGTGATCGAGGCACTGACACCAGCGCCTTCCTCCACCGCCACGGATGCGCCCAGCGCGATGAACTTCTTCACCGTTTCCGGCGTGGCGGCAACGCGGGTCTCTCCGGACGCGCGTTCTTTCAGAATGGCGAGGCGCAAGCGGCGGCGCTCAGGTCGCGATCAGAGTGACGACGATGGCAGTGATGACCGCCACCAGCGGCACGGACCACTTCAGCAGGCCGATGAACCCTTCGTAGGTCTTCTCTGCTGACTTGATATCGTTGCCGGATGCCATGGAAATACCCTGTGTAATGGAACTCTCCTCCACGCTCTATCGCGGGGCTAGTCTCCCTTCAAGCCCGTGGCGACTATCGAAAGCCTTAAGCTGAACTTTACCCATCCGGTTTAGGGGCAATGTTCCGCTCCAGACACACCGGATCGTGGCAAGGGAACCGATGGCAACCGACGAATCGCGCCTGCTGATGCTGATCGATGATGAACCGGCACAGAGCCGGCTCATCACCGTCCTCGCCGCGCGCGAGGGCTGGCGCACGCTGGTGGTGAAGGATCCGGAAACCGCCATCGCCACTCTCGGCACGCGGCAGGGGATGCAGCTTTGCGCCATCATCCTTGACCAGTGGGTCCCCGGCGATGACGCCTGCGAACTGATCCGCGAACTCAAGCAGCGCCGGCCTGCCCTGCCAATCCTGATGCTGACCACCAGCGCCAGCCCCCTGCTGGCGGTCGAAGCGATGCGCGCCGGGGCAACCGACTATCTGGTCAAGCCGGTCGCACCTGACCGCCTGATGCAGGCGCTGCGCAGCGCGACCCGGCAGGAAGCCCCGCGGGACGAGCTCCAGCCGCTGACCGAAAAGTTCGACGCAACGCCGGATTTCGATGCGATGATCGGCAATGCGCCGGCCTTCCGCACCGCGCTGGCCAAGGCCGCCAAGGCCGCGCGCGGGCACGGCCACGTGCTGATCCAGGGCGAGAACGGCACCGGCAAGGACATGCTGCTGCGCGCGATGCAGGCGGCAAGCCCGCGCGTGCGTGCGCCGGTCCGCTTCGTCAACGTTCGCGGCGTGCCGGCCAACTCGGTCGAATCGCTGCTGTTCGGGCACGAACCCGGCGCATTCCCGGGCGCGTTCGATCGCCAGATCGGCGCACTCCAGCATTGCGATGGCGGCACGCTGGTGCTGGACGAGGTCGACCGCCTCCCCGAAGCCGTCCAGGCTAAGCTGGCGGACGTGCTGCTCCACGGCGTGGTCCGGCCGATCGGGGCGGGTCATGGCTACAAGGTCGATGTGCGCGTGCTGAGTGCCACCAACCTGCCCGTCGGCGAACTCGAGAGCGGCGGCTACTTCCATCCCGACCTGCTCGCCGCGCTGGCCCCGACCCGCATCACCCTGCCCCCGCTGCGCGAACGCCAGGGCGACATCGCCGCCCTTGCCCGCCACTTCCTCGCCCGCATCGGCGAGCAGCCGGGCCTGCGCGAGGTAACCATATCCGACAGCGCACTGGCCATGCTGGGGGCCTATTCCTGGCCCGGCAACGTGCGCCAGTTGCAGGCGGTGCTGTTCCGGGCCGCAGTGTTCTGCGAAGGCGAAGTGCTGACCTCCGACTGCTTCCCCCAACTGGCCACGCTGGTCGGCGAGGACCACGAGAGCGCCAGCCCGATGCAGCAGGGCGTCGGCGTCATGCTCTACGCCGAGGACGGCAACCTGCGCCCGCTGGAGGAAATCGAGGCCGACGTGATCCGTCTCGCCATCGGGCACTACCGCGGCCGGATGACCGAAGTCGCCCGCCGCCTCGGGATCGGACGCTCGACCCTCTACCGCAAGCTGGCCGATCTGGGCATCGACAACGTCGCTTGATGACGCGCTTGATGGCGCAGGCTGGCCCGGCTAGGCGCGGCGCATGACCAACCCCCTCGACTTCTCCGGCCGCACCGCGCTCGTCACTGGCGCGGCTTCCGGCATTGGCGCAGCCTGTGCCCGCTGGCTCGACCGGCACGGCGCGGCCCATCTCGTGCTGGTCGACGTCGACGCAGCCGGCCTCGCCGCACTCGACCTCTCCTGCTCCGCCGACCGGGTCACCGGCAGCGTCGCTGACCCCGACCTGTGGGCCCGGCTCGAGGCCGGGTGGGACCGGCTCGACCATGCCGTGGTCAACGCCGGGATCGGCGGCAGCGGCGAGATCGCGGACCTCACCTTCGACGAGTGGCGCCGGGTGATGAGCGTCAACTGCGATGGCGCCTTCCTCACCCTCGCCGCCGCGCTGCGCGCGATGCGCAAGACCGGCGGCGGCAGCGCGGTCGTCACCGCCTCGGTCACCGGCATCAAGCCCGTCCCCGGCATCGGCCCCTACGGCGTGGCCAAGGCGGGCGTGGCGCACATGGCCCGCATCGCCGCGGCCGAGAACGCGCGTCACGGCATCCGCGTCAACGCCATCGCCCCCGGCGGGATCGACACCGCCATCTGGGACAGCGGCGATCAGTTCTGCGAGGCCGTCGCCAAGCACGGGCGCGAGGCCACCCTGAAGGGCATGGCCGCCACCACCCCGCGCGGCCAGTTCGCCACGCCCGACGAGATCGCAGGCGAGATCGGCTTCCTCCTCAGCGACATGGCCGCCAACGTGACCGGCCATGTCATGGTCAGCGACGGCGGCTACTCCTTCTAGACCCCCGGCAGCTCGCTGAAGTCGGTCAGCGCGGCATCGCGCAAGCCCCGCCACACGTTGCGCGCCTGGACCGTCTCGGCGACATCGTGGACGCGCAGCAGCTGCACGCCCGCCTCCATCCCCTTGAACGCCAGCGCCACGCTGCCGCCCAGCCGCTGGTGCGCGGGCGCCTCGTTGCTCAGGGCCCCGATCATCCGCTTGCGGCTGACCCCCAGCATCAGCGGCTGCCCCAGTGCATGGAACAGCGGTAGCGCGTTCAGCAATGCGAGGTTGTCCGCCACCGTCTTGCCGAAGCCGATGCCGGGATCGAGCACGATCGCCTCGCGCGCGATCCCCGCGCTGAGCGCCGCATCGCGCCGCGCGCGCAGCCAGTCGAACACGTCGAGCACCACACTGGCATAGCTGCCCTTGTAGGCCGGGTTGTGGTGCAGGTCGTCGCCTTCGCGCTTGAACACCACCCGCACCGTCTTGAACAAAATGGCGATGTCGTACCAGAGTGACCAGTTCTTCACATACCAGGTGTCCAGGTAGACCCGGGTGTCGTAGCCCACGTCGTTGCGGCCGCTCACCTGCCAGAGACCTGTGATGCCCGGCCGCACCATCAAAAAGTATTCCACGTCTTCGCCGTATTTTTCCAGTTCGGCCGTGACGATGGGGCGCGGCCCCACCAGGCTCATTTCGCCCCGCAACACGTTGAACAGCTGGGGCAGTTCGTCCAGGCTGGTCTTGCGCAGGAAATGGCCCACGGGGCTGATGCGAGGGTCGTCCTTCAATTTGTGGTCGCGCTCCCATTGGGCGCGCAGCTCGGGGTCGGACGCCAGCAACTGCTGTAGTTGTTCCTGGGCATTCATCACCATGGAACGAAATTTGTAACAGGGAAACATGTTCCCGCCGCGGCCCACCCGCTGGTGCGCGAAAACAGCCGAGCCTCCATCCATGCGAATGCGCAACGCCAGGTAAACCATG
>NCJP01000003.1 GCA_002278985.1 Erythrobacter sp. 34-65-8 | reverse complement strand
TTTGCCGTGGCGCGGTCGCTGATGGATGTGATCGCGATTCGTCTGCCCGTCTGGTGGACCTTCGGCGGGTTGATGGCGGGCCTGGCACTGGGCTGGATCCTGTCCGACAGCGCGCTGCTGGCCAGCGTGCTCCCGGTCACCGACGTGGTCGGCAAGCTGTGGCTGCGCGCCCTGCAGATGACCATCATTCCGCTGGTCGCCGCCCTGCTGGTGATGGGCATTGCCAAGCTGGTGCTGGCCGCCAGTGCCGGCGCGGTGGCGCGCCGGATGCTGCTGCTGGTATTTTCCATCCTGGTGCTGAGCGGGCTTTCCACCGCGCTGCTGATGCCGCTGCTGCTGGCCGCCTTCCCGGCCCCGCAGGCGGCGCAAGCCCTGCTCGATACCGGCAGCGTGGGCGCCCAGCAAGTGCCGGGCCTGGCGGACTTCGTCACCTCCCTGATCGCACCCAACGTGATTGCAGCCGCGGCCGAGACCGCAATGCTGCCGCTGACCATCTTCTTCGCGCTGTTCGCCGTGGCCGTGGCCCGCCTGCCCGAGGCCCAGCGCGAGACCCTGCTCGCCCTGTTCCGGGCGCTGGCCAATGCCATGCTGACCCTGATCGGCTGGGTGCTGTGGCTGGCCCCGGTCGGGGTGTTCGCCCTGGGCATCGGGGTGGCAGCCAAGGCGGGGGGCGGCGCTTTTGCCACTTTCCTGCACTATATCCTGACCGTCACGGCAATGGGTACGGTGGTGCTGCTCGGCGGCTATCTGCTGGCCTGGATCGGCGGGCGCATCTCCCCGCTGGCCTTCGGCCGGGCCATGATCCCGGCCCAGGCCGTGGCCCTCTCGACCCAGAGCTCGCTCGCCAGCCTGCCCGCCATGCTCGCCAGCGCCAAGCGGCTCGGCCTGCGCGACAGCACGGCCGACTTCGCCCTGCCACTGGCGGTCGCCATCTTCCGCGCCACCAGCCCGGCGATGAACATGGCAGTGGCGATTTACATTGCGGTGCTGGCGGGGGTCGAGCTGACTCCAACCGTGCTGCTGGCGGGGATCGCGGTCGCCTTTGTCATCAGCGTCGGCTCGGTCAGCTTGCCCGGATCGATCAGCTTCGTCATCTCGATCGGCCCGATCGCGATTGCCATGGGGGTGCCGGTCGAGCCGCTGGCGCTGCTGGTGGCGGTGGAAATGCTGCCCGACATCATGCGCACCCTCGGCAATGTGACCATGAACGTGGCCGTCGCCTCGTCCGTCGAGCGCGCGCGCAGCGATTGACCTGCAACCGAAACGCTCGCAGGGTATTATCAAACAAACCCCTCAAACAGGAGCTGACATGCCTTTCTCCCTGATCGACCTGCCCTATGCCGCTGACGCCCTGGAACCTGCCATTTCGGCAGAGACGTTCTCGTATCACCACGGCAAGCATCACCAGGCCTATATCGACAAGACCAACGCCGCGATTGAAGGCACCGACCTTGCCGGCAAGTCGCTCGAAGAGGTGATCGTGGCCGCCCGCGGCAGCAACCAGGGACTGTTCAACAATGCCGCACAGAGCTGGAACCACGGCTTCTTCTGGCATTCGCTGTCACCCGAAAGTGGCACCCCGTCGGACGAGCTGGCCGCGATGATCGACAGCGCGTTCGGATCGCACGATGCGCTCGCCAAGCAACTGGCTGACCGGGGCGTCGGCCACTTCGCCAGCGGCTGGGTATGGCTGGCGGAAAAGGACGGCGCACTGTCGATCGAGGAAACCCATGATGGTGACACGCTGGCAGACATCGGGTTCAACCCGCTGCTGGTGATCGACCTGTGGGAACACGCCTACTACCTCGACCACCAGAACAAGCGCCCAGCCTATCTCGACGCGGTTATCGGCGGGAAGCTCAACTGGGCCTTCGCGTCGGAGAACCTCGCGCGCGGGACAGCCTGGACCTATCCGGCCTGAGTCGGCACCGCCCTCGGCCGCCGTCAAGGCGGCCCGAGGGCAAGCCGCCGGAACGAGCGGCCTGTCCCGACTTCTGGGGTCAGGCCGCTAGAGACGCTTCAGGAAAGAGCTGCCGCCGGTTTGGGCCGGGTCAGCCGTTCCAGTTCGTGGAGGATGGCAGCATGGGCATTCTCGGCCGGCTCGCCATCTCCATCGGGCATCTGGCCGTCATCAAGCATGGCAGTGAGCGCGGCGCGGGCACGGCCCACCCGGCTCTTGATCGTGCCCACCGGGCATTCGCAGATCTGCGCCGCTTCTTCGTAACTGAAGCCGCCAGCCCCGACCAGCAGGAGCGCTTCGCGCCGTTCATCGGGCAGCGACATCAGCGCGCGCCGCATGTCTGACAGATGGAGCGGTTCTTCCTGCGTGGCGGACGTCACCAGGATGCGCTCTGCCTGCACTTCATCGTATTCGCCGCGAAAGCGGTTGCGGCGCATCTCGGTCAGGTAGGCATTGCGCAGAATGACGAAAGTCCAGGCGCGCATGGAGGTGCCGGGTTCGAACCGGTCCTGCGCCGCCCAGGCTTTCAGCATGGTTTCCTGCACCAGATCGTCAGCCATGTCCGGCCTGCCGCACAGGCCCCGCGCAAAAGCGCGCAGGTGGGGAATCACTTCCCCCAATTCGCGCTTGAAGGCCGCCCTGTCGGCCTGGGTCAGGTCATGAACGGCCATCAGGCGCTTCGATCAAGCTTGTCGAGCAGGTCCCGGAAACTGTCGGGGAGGGGCTCTTCGACGACCGAATCATAGAGCTTGCGCAGGCCATCCGCCCATTCAGGGCCTTCCTTTGCCTTCGTCTGCGGCGGTGAATCCCGCCCTGAGTTGCCCGCTCCGATCATGCCGGGATGAGGCTTGCCATTACTGAAATTCTGCGTTGCCATTATTGTTACCAGATGCTGTCTGTGCCGTACGATGCGACCGAACTGGCCGACCGGCTGATTTACTAGGTTGCATGGGGAACGATGTCGACCGGACATGGTTCCCACTCTCGACGGGCCTGAGTTACTGTTACGGGGAAGATGTTGACTGCAACGCCAGACAGCAATCGCGAAAGCGGATCGCGGCGGGGCGGAATTCAGCGTTGGCTGACCGATTTTCCCAGGGCCGTCCCGCTTGCTGTCTTCCTGCTGGTTCTGGCAATTACGCTCCTGAGCGTGTTTGCCATCGAAGCCGGGGAGCGCGAACGCAGCATGGCCGAGCTGCGCAAGGAAGCGCAGGCCATCGGTTCGGCGATCGAGCGGCGGGGCGATGGCGCGGCGGCCTATCTGCGCGCGGGCGCGGCGCTGTTTGTCGTCCATGGCGACCTGAGCCGCGAGGAATTTGGCGCCTTCGTCGACGAACTGCGGATCAACAGCCAGTATCTGGGCGCAGAGGGCATCGGCTGGGCGCGAGGCATCACGCGGATGCAGATTGATGCATTCGAAACTGCCTTGAGCGAGGAGTTGGGCACCCCCTTGCGGGTCACGCCGCGCCCTCTGCTCGGCGGCAACCGGATCGTTCCGATAACCTACCTTCACCCCAATACCGAGCGGAACCAGCGGGCGCTGGGGTTCGACATGTATTCCGAATCGGCGCGGCGCGCGGCCATGGATGAGGCGGAGCGGAGCGTCCGCCCTACTGCAACCGGGCGGGTCGTGCTCGTCCAGGAAGGGCGAAGCGACCAACCCGGCTTTCTGATCTACATGCCGGTTTTCGAGGGTCTTGGCCCCACACGGCGGCTCAAGGGCTTTATCTTCAGTCCTTTCAACGCCGGCGACTTCCTTACGTCAACAATCCAGCTGCCCCCTGACTACGGCCAGAGGATCAGCCTCTATGACGGTGCTCCCGACGAGGAGAACCTTCTCGCGCAGATGGGCAGCACGGCGGCCGGTGGCATTTCGGTGTCCCAGCCGGTGAATTTCTCCAACCACCAGATGATCCTGCAGCTGGAATCGTCCGGGGGTGCCGGGCTGTCGAACATGGGTGTGCTGACGCTGGCGTTCGGGCTCCTGGTAGCCAGCCTGATGCTGGCCCTGCTCCGGCTGCTCACGCGCCAGGCCAATGAAGACCGGGCCGCCCTCGAATGGTTGCAGGAACAGGATTCCATCCGGGAGTCGCTGACGCGCGAGCTCAACCATCGCGTCAAGAATACCTTGGCCAATGTTCTGTCGATCATTGCCCTGACACGGAACCGGACCGATCGGGTCGACGAGTTTGCGGACGGGCTGGATGGCCGGATCCGCGCATTGTCGGCCACCCATGACCTGCTCACCCGGTCCGAATGGGGAACCACGCCATTGCGCGACGTGGTCGAGGCGGAACTGGCGCCCTATCTCGCTCAGGATGACCGGATCATCGAACTCAGTGGTCCGCCGGTCCAACTGGCCCCGAACGACGCGCTGTCGTTCGGCCTGGCCGTGCACGAGCTTGGCACAAATGCCGGGCGCTATGGGGCCCTCAGCGTGCACGGCGGAAATGTCACGGTTCACTGGGACCTGGTCAGCGACAAGCTTGTCCGGGTAACCTGGCAGGAACACGGCGGACCGCCGGTCAAGCCGGAGCGGCAGCGCGGTTTCGGGCTTCATCTCATCGAGCGCATCGTGGCCCATGAACTGGGCCAGCCAGTTGAAATCGAATTCGCAGCGGACGGCGTCCGTTGCGTCATGCTGATTCCGGTGCGCAAGCCGAGCGACTTCGCACTGCGGTACCGTTACCGGACGCAGTAAGGCTCTTGTCGCCGACCTAACGGGAGAGGCCGGGAACCAAAGCTCCCGGCCTCCCCGAGAACCAGTCCAGCCCTTGCCAGACCTGCAGGCTCAGCCCCTACAGCGGCCGAGTGGAATTGAAGAACAATGCCTGGCTGATGGCCGCACGCACGGTTGCTTCGCGAAACGGCTTGGTGACCAGATAGGTCGGCTCAGGCCGATCCCCGGTCAGCAGCCGTTCGGGATAGGCAGTGATGAAGATGACCGGCACGCTGGTGGTGGCGAGAATGTCGTCCACTGCATCAAGCCCGCTCGACCCATCGGCCAGCTGGATGTCCGCCAGCACCAGGCCAGGGGTGGTCCGTGCAAAGACCGACTGGGCCTGGGTCCGGGTGGCAGCCGTGCCGCACACTTCATGGCCCAGTGCTGCCACCAGGTCCTCCAGCTGCATTGCAATCAGCGGCTCGTCCTCGATGATCAGCACGGTCGTCGCGCTTTCCCGATCGATGTCGGAGACGGCTTCCCGCACCAGCCGCGCTACCTCGTCTTCGTCCAGATCGAGAATCTCGGCGGTTTCGGCATTGGAGAAATCTTCGAGCGTCGTCAGCAGCAGCGCCTGACGGGCCAACGGGGTTACCGCGAGAAGGCGTTCCTGGACGGCGCCCTCGTGCATCCCGGCGGGCTCGCTGCTCCCGACCGCTTCCAGCCGCGCACCTGACCAGATCTTGTTGAACGCCCGATAGAGCGCCACCCGACCATCTGCGAAGGAGGCTTTCAGGTCAGGATCGGCCAACGCGGCGGTCGTGTCCCATATGGTGGTGTAGGTTCGCCGGCGTAGCCTTAGCGATCTCCGGCCAAGCCGGGTTGATCATGCTGCCATAGGGGGCAACGTGATGATGGCATTATCGCTTAATCCCGAGACGCTCTCAAGGGTCATGTAGCGGCAACGCTGGACCGCCCATTCATCGTTCTGTTCCAGCAGGATGGCGCCGACGAGGCGCGTAATCGCTTCTTCGTTGGGGAAGATGCCGACGACGTCGGTGCGCCGCTTGATTTCGCCATTGAGTCGCTCGATCGGATTATTTGAGTGCAACTTGGTGCGGTGCTGCGCGGGGAAGGTCATGTAGGCCAGGACGTCTTCTTCGGCGCTGTCCATAAGGATCGCCAGCTTGGGCACTGTCGGCCTGAGCTGATCGGCAACGCTGCGCCACTGCGCCTTGGCCGCCTCGGCGGTGTCCTGCGCGAAGGCGGTGCCGATGAACGCCGACACGACCCGGCGGCCACTCTTGCCCGCATGGGCCTGCGCGTTGCGCATGAAGTGGACGCGGCAGCGCTGCCAGGTGGCGCAGAACACCTTGGCGACGGCCGCTTTGATCCCCTCGTGGGAATCGGAGATCACCAGCTTCACGCCGCGCAAACCGCGACGCGCAAGGCTGCGCAGGAACTCGGTCCAGAACACCTCGGCTTCGGAATGACCGATCGTCATGCCGAGCACTTCGCGCCGACCGTCACTGTTGACGCCGACGGCGATGATGACGGCGACCGAGACAATGCGGCCCGCGCGGCGGACTTTTATGTAGGTCGCGTCCATCCAGATATAGGGCCAGTCGCCTTCGATCGGACGCTCGAGGAAGGCCGTCACCCGCTCGTCGATCTCCTCGCACAGCCGGCTGACCTGGCTCTTGGAGATGCCGCTCATCCCCATGGCCTTGACCAGATCGTCGACCGAACGGGTCGATATGCCTTGGATATATGCTTCCTGAATGACCGCGGTCAGCGCCTTCTCCGCCACCCGGCGAGGCTCGAGAAAGCAGGGAAAGTAACTGCCTTTGCGCAGCTTGGGGATCTTCAGCTCGACCGTGCCCGCACGGGTCTCCCAGTCGCGGTCGCGGTAGCCGTTACGCTGCGCGAGCCGCTCGCTATCCTTCTCGCCATAGGCCGCACCCGTCAGGCCGCCCACTTCCAGTTCCATCAGGCGCTGCGCGGCAAAGCTGATCATGTCGCGCAGAAAATCGCCATCGGCGCTCTTCCCAACCAGCGCATTCAAGTCCATCTGATCCTTGGTCATCGGTGTTCTCCGTAAGTTGAGTGTTTGCAACCCAAGCTTACCGAAGTTCGCCGATGACCACCCGCGAAACTGACCGGACACTACAGCGCTTTATCGATTAGCGCGTGTCCGGTCAGCTTCGCTACCGGCAGAACCTACACCACGTACCGGGACACGACCAACGCGGCTTCGAGTACCTGCCGGACGAAGGCATCGCCTGTTTCCTGCGAGCCGGTGAGAGCGCGCGCATAGCGGCGCAAAAACGGAAGATTTGCGGCAACCTGGTCTCCGAGCGGCATGTAGTCCCTTCCCTCCATCGGAAATGCATAATGACTGTTTGCGCGTGCAACGCACTGGCTGCGGGGAAGTTCCCGGCAGGCTCGAAATCTGAACGAGAGGGAAAAATCACGAAAATTTGCGGCACAGCGGGAACGCTTCGCGCAGCCGGGCTTTTATTCCATGTCACCGTCGAGACCCCCCCTCCCGTCCAAGCGGCGGTGACAATATCCAGAAGGCCTCCGCCCCCAAAAAGGGTGGAGGCCTTTTTTTCACAGCGCCTCAGCGATCCTACTCGCGAGCTTTCGCTCGAAAATCACATATTCGCGGTTGACCTTGCTCTGGATGGCGTCGGCAATCGCCACCATGCCCTGATTGTCTTCAAGGACCCAGCCCACCTCGCCCCGGGTTGTGCCGTAGGTGACATGTGCGGTGTGGCGGATCCGGTTGATCATCATGAAGGCAAGCTGGCTGGCGAGCCGCGAATTATGCAGATCGCGCATCACGCCCATCAGCGGCACCCGCATCCCCGATCCCCTGGGGAACCGCAGCCATCGCAGCATGCTGACCCAGCCGAAGGGGAACAGCTTCCCGTCAATCTTCTGCAGCACACCATTCACGTCGGGAAAGGTGAGCATGAATGCGACCGGCCTGCCGTCGAGCTCGGCAATCATGTTGAGATCCTCGCGGATCAGGGGCCGCAACTTCTTGCCCGCATAGGCGATTTCTGCGGGTGTGAAGGGCACGAAGCCCCAGTTGTTCGACCAGGCATCGTTGAGAATGCCGAGGACCGTTTCGACCTCCTCTTGCCAGCGGGACTTGTCGACGTGCCGCACCCGGATGCGCGGGTTCCGTTCCCCGGAGGCAACGATCCGTGCGATGAGCGGGGGGAATTCCTTTGTCACGTCGAGATCATAGGTCAGCAGGCGCTTGGCGGGCTTGAACCCCGCGCTTTCGATCCACCCGTGGTAACTGGCCGGATGATGACCCATCATGATCATCGGAGCATGGTCCTGCCCGCGCACC
Source organism: Erythrobacter sp. 34-65-8 (assembly GCA_002278985.1). Classification (GTDB taxonomy): domain Bacteria; phylum Pseudomonadota; class Alphaproteobacteria; order Sphingomonadales; family Sphingomonadaceae; genus 34-65-8. The sequence goes on along the minus strand of NCJP01000003.1, from coordinate 23,206 downwards.
AGCAGACCCGGTTCCTCCCAGATCGACAGCGAAATCGGCCCCAGCACCCGGGTCATGCCTTGCGCCCGCAGCCATTCGCTCGCCCGGGCGAGCAGGGCGTGAGCCACGGCCTCGTCTTCGGCATCGAAGTAGCCGAACATGCCGGTGCCGGGCCCGAAACCCTGCTCGGCCGGCATGGCCAGGGCCATTTCGTCAATGTGGGCCGAGATCCGCCCGACTGCCCGCCCCCCGCGCTCAGCCAGGAACAGCTGCACCCGTGCGTGGCCGAAAAACGGGTTGCGGTCAGGGTCCAGCAACTCCAGCTGCTCCGATCGCAGCTGGGGCACAGCGTTGGGCAGTTCCGCCGCAAACCGGCGGCCGAGATCGACGAAAGCGGCTCTCCCGGCCTTGCCGGATAGGGGGCGGATACCTATTTCCACGGTCACGGACTTGTCCTGTACAGCTCTGCCCCGGACCTGTGCGTCCGTTTTGCGCCAAGTCAAGCAAGCGAGGCGATTACTGTGTCAGTGAGGACTCGTTTGTCCTCGCCTGTGATTTTGCGGTAAGGCGGCACGACGGGAAATGCCATGACCATGCAACAGACCCTTGATCCTGCCCTTGCGGCACCGGAACCTGCGCACGGCGCGGGCAAGTTGGCGGCCATTGCTGACGACAAGGCGATGCTGCGCGCCGCCCGCGACCTTACCCGGGACATCGCCGAGGCCAGGCCCGGGATCTACTGGCCCGACATGGTCGGTTCCGCGCTGCTGGGCTACGGCGCACTGGCAGGTGCCATACTGGTGGAGAGCGTTCCGCTGGCCGTCGCACTTGGTCTGGTGTCGGCGCTGGCGCTCTACCGGGCCTTGCTGTTCATTCACGAACTCACCCATATCCACCGCGATGCACTGCCCGGGTTCCGGCTGGGCTGGAACCTGATGGTCGGGGTGCCGATGCTGATGCCCTCCTTCATGTACGAGGGAGTGCACACCCTGCACCACAAGCGCACCCAATATGGCACGGTCGAGGATCCGGAATACCTCCCGCTGGCATTGATGAAGCCGTGGAGCCTGCCGCTGTTCGTCCTCATCGCGCTGCTGGCGCCGATCGGTCTGCTGATCCGGTTCGGCCTGCTGGTACCCCTGGGCGCATTGATTCCGCCGCTGCGCACGATGGTGTGGGAGCGGGCATCCTCATTGTCGATCAATCCCGATTTCCGCCGCAAGCCGCCCGAAGGCGCCTTTCGCCGCCAGGTTCTGTGGCAGGAGGCCGCTGGCGCGGTCTGGGCAGTAGCGCTGCTCGCAAGCCCCGCGCTGGTTGGCTGGAAGCCGTTGCTGGTGGCGCTGGCCGTGCTCTCGCTGACGGCCGTGCTCAACCAGCTCCGTACCCTGGTGGCCCACCTGTGGGAGAACGAAGGCGAAGCCATGACGGTAACGGCGCAGTTCCTCGATTCGGTCAACGTACCGCCCCCCGGGCTAGCGGCGGAAATCTGGGCACCGGTGGGCCTGCGCTATCATGCGCTCCATCACCTGATGCCGAGCATGCCGTACCACGCGCTGCCTGAGGCACATCGCAGGCTGAAGCGCGAACTCGGCGCCGGCTCCACCTATGACGGGGCCAATCATCCCGGCATGGTGCATCTGGTCAGCCGGATTGCCCGCAGCACGATGCGGGCGCGCTAGGCGTTCAACCGAGAAAGCGGATCATTGCGCAGCGCCGGTCGGCAGGCAGGCCGTGCCCGGATTCGGCCGCCAGTTGACCTGCCAGTCGCGGATGGACGTCCAGTGCAGTGACCTCCTCGAACCCCAGGCGGGCATAGAACGGCGCGTTCCAGGGAACGTCGCGAAACGTGGTAAGGGTGACTGCCCGGAAGCCGCAATTGACAGCGTCGATCAGGCAGGCGCGGAGCAAGCCGGACCCAATCCCCTGCTGCTGGAAGTCGGGATCGACGTTGAATTCCCGGATGTGCAGTTCCCGGCCGAACGGCTCATTGGCCAGCCAGCCTGCCATCCTGTCATCGACATGGGCGACGAGGCAGTGCCCCTTGCGGATCAGGCGTTGCAGCTGCTCCACCGGCACAGTGTGCTGGCCCGCTATGTCCGCAAGACCTTCAACCGCCTGGAACAGCCTGCCGGCGCGCGCTTCGATGGCAGGCATCAGGGCTGCATCTTCTGGCCGGGCGAGCCGCAAGTGCCAGTCGGCGCTCACTCTTCGGTCCGAACCAGCACGGTTTCCCCGATCAGCAGGAACAGGAAGAAGGGCGCCCACGCCGCGAGGAGCGGAGGATAACCCCCGAAGCTGCCCATCGCCAGAGCGGCGTTGTCGACCACGAAGTAGGCAAAGCCCAGCGCCATCGCGATGAGCGCGCGGACGAACAACTGGCCCGAACGCGCCAGCCCGAAAGCCGCCACCGCCCCAAGCAGGGGCATCAGCATGGCAGACAGCGGGCCAGCCAGCTTGTGCCACCACTTTGCCTCGAGCTCGCTGGTCCGGCGGCCCACGCGCTCATAGGCCTCGATCGATTCCCGCAATGCGGTGCATCGGGATCGACGCTGTCGAGCTCGATCTGTTCGATCGTCAAGCCTTCTCCCACCACGATCCGCTCGACCCGGTCGGTACGGGCGGCCGCTACGTCGAAGCGTTCCGCCCCGACCAGCTCCCAGCCCGGAGCAGCATACGTCGCCCGCGGAGCGCGGAACTGCTCGGTCAGCGTACCGGCGGCGGTGCGGCGATAGAACGTCACGTCCTGCAGGGCCATTGTCTCGCCTGAGCCGGTCATCGTTGCCGCACTGAGCACGTCATTGCCGTCGGCGAAATAGACATTGCTGCGGGCGCCCACCTCTTGCGGAACCGGGCCGAACTGAGCGCCTTCCCAGGCCTTCAGGGTGGCGGTGGCGCGCGTGACCACCCGTTCGTTGAAGGCGAAACTGGCCAGGGAAACAGCCGCGGCGGCAAGGAACAAAGGAGCAAGTACCTGATGCGCCGACATTCCGGCCGCCTTCATCGCCACGATCTCGCTGTTCTGGTTGAGCGCGAGCAGGGTGATGACCGTGGCCAGAAGAACCGAGTAAGGCAGGAACCGCGCGATCAGCTGCGGCACCCGCAAGGAGACATAGCGCCACAGCTCGGCCTGGCCATTGCCCTCGACCGCCATGATCTTGCCGCTCGTGCCGAGCAGGTCGAGCATCATCAGCACCAGCACCAGCAGGGCCAGCATGGCCATGATCCGCAACACGAACAGGCGCGCCAGGTAGAGCGTCAGCGTGCGAGAGGGAAAGAAATCCAGCTGCATGTCCGTGGTGCGCCTTATTCCGCCGGAGCCAGGCGAGAGCCAGCGCGAGCCCTGCGCCGGAACAGCGTCTTGAGCCGCTTGCCCAGCTTGGCGAACCACACCTCGAGCGCGCCGATGGCCTGCCCGCCGGGCACATGAGCAACGCGGTAGTACATCCACACGATGAGGGCCGCGAACAGCAGCATCGGCACCCACAAGGCGATCACCGGATCGACCCGCCCGAGCGCGGCGACATCCTCCGCATACTGGTTCACCTTGTGATAGGAGACGACCATCACGATCGAGACGAACACTCCGAGCGCACTGCTCGACCGCTTGGGCGGGATCGCCAGCGCCACTGCCAGCAGTGGCATCAGCGCCATCATCACCACTTCCACCAGCCGGAAATTGAAGCTGGCCTGGCTCGCCGCGCGCTTGTCAGGCGTGACCTCCGCGCTCCAGCCCACCCGCAGGAGTTCGGGCAGGATATATTCGCGTTCGACATCGCCCCGGGCGCGGAATTCCTCGATCCGCGGCAAGTCTATTGGCAGGTCGTGCCGGCTGAAGCTGAGCACCCGGGGCGTTGTGCCCTCGCCCCCGGTATCCTGCACGATGGTACCTTCGGTGAGGCGCAGGATGATCGTGTCCGGGCTGTCCAAGGTCGCCAGGAAGCTGCCCTCGCGCGCGGAGATGGACAGCACCTGCCCCTTGCTGTTGGCAACGCGGGCGAAGATGCCCTGCAGGCGGCGGCCATCATCCTCGCTCGCATCGATCCGCAGCGCCATCCGGTCCTTCAGGGTGGTGAATTCACCCACCTTGATCGACGCTCCCAAGGCGCCGGACCGAAGCTCGTAATCGAGCTGCTCGTAATAGTAGCGGCTGACCGGCTGGACGAAGAACACCAGCGCCACATTGACCAGCATCAGCACGGCCGTGATTGCATAGGGCACCCGAAGCAGTCGGCCGTATCCCAGCCCCACCGCCCGCAACACGTCCAGCTCGCTGCTGGTGGCGAGCTTGCGGAAGGCGAGCAGGATGCCGAGCAGCAGGCCGAGCGGGATCGCCAGGCTGGCATATTCGGGCACCAGCGCGCCGAGCATTTTGAACACCACGCCGATCGGGCCGCCTTCGACGGCGACGAAGTCGAACAGACGCAGCATCTTGTCGAGTGTCAGCAAGGAGGCGGCCAGCGCGAACACGCCGAGCATCGGCAAAAGCACGAGGCGGAAGATGTAGCGGTCTATCTTGGGAATGAATTCGAACACGCGGGGCCCGGCCAGTCCTTTGCTGAAGCGCCTGCCCTAGCGCGAAAAATCGGCCCGGTCATGCCCTGTCATGGTTTTCGAACGGTGTGGCCCGGCGAATCCGCCTGACCAGCGAAGGGCGATCAGGCCTTTTCCAGCGTGCACTGGAGCGGATGCTGGTTCTGGCGGGCGAAATCCATCACCTGGTTCACCTTGGTTTCGGCCACTTCATAAGGGAAGATGCCGCACACGCCGACGCCGCGCTGGTGCACGTGCAGCATGACCCGGGTTGCCTGTTCCAGATCCATCCGGAAGAAACGCTTGAGCACCAGCACCACGAACTCCATCGGGGTGTAATCGTCATTCAGCATCAGCACTTTGTACTGGCTGGGCTTTTTCGACTTGGCCTTGGCCTTGGTGGCAACGCCGGTCTGCCCGTCTCCAGGCACCTCTCCGTCACGTTCGTCGGCGGCGCGGACGGGCGCGGCGGCTGTGTCGGCGAGGTTCGGGGTTCGGATCATGGCAGGGCCAATATCGTAAGCAAGCAGGCGACCGCAAGATGCCTGGTGCGAAAGAAAAGGCCGGACTGCCCCGAAAGGCAATCCGGCCCGTTAGGCTGAACCCGGGCAAGGGAGAGGAGAGACGCCCGGGTTCGCTGAACTCTTGCGAGGATCAGGCCGCCTTGCGGACCTTTTCCATCGCCACCGCAGCGCGGCTCGAAATCGGCGCGAAAGTGTCGTTGGCGAGCTTGACCCAGGCTTCCGTGGTCTTCGACAGCTGCGCCACGGCAGCGTCGAAGTTGCGGCTGGCGATCTTGCCCTGGAGTTGGACGAAGTCGGTCGGCGACTTGACGGCAGTCATTTCCTTGACGTCGGCGGTCAGCACTTCGACTGCTGCCTTGGCGTCTTCGAACTGAGTCTTGGCCATGGTCTGAACGCCCGAAGCGAGGATTTTGCCCGATTCGACGACGGCTTCGAGGTTGCCCTTGCTGAACTCGCCCATTTCGGCGGCCAGCACGGTGCTCTTCTCGTAGGCGGCCTTGGCGCGTTCCTGGGCGGTGGCGAGGCCTTCCTTGACCTGGGCGGTGTAGTCAGCGGCGGTAGTCTTGGCTTTGGTCATGATGGTGTCCTTCAGTTCAGTGGCCTTGACGGCCGCGACCGGGCGCTTGGGCGCAGTGGTCTTGGGAGTTGCGATCTTGGCGGCGACCCGGGCAGGGGCCTTCTTGGGCGCGGGCTGCTTGACGGCGGCCTTACGGGCCGCGACCTTTTTCGGTGCCGCCTTCTTGGCGACGGCAACCTTGGCCTCGGCCTTCGGAGCGGCCGCAGCCTTCTCTGCCACGACCGGCGCGGCGGAAGCAGCAGGAGTCACGTCTGCAGCAGCAGGCGCGGTGTCAGCCTTCTTGGCAGCCGCTTCGGCATAGGCCTTTTCGGCAGCTGCATCGATCTTGCTTTCGGGCTTGGTGGCCATCGTGCGGGTATCCTGTGCTCTGCGGGCCGAAGCCCTTTATGTTGCAGTGCACAAAATAGTCGTTCGCAAGCCCAAGTCAAGGGTTTTTTGTGCAGTGCACAATAATCCGGATTGCCTCAGAATTACCGGGTCTTGACGTAGCGCCCAGGCGCATCCTCGATCACGCTGTCACCCTTGCCGCCCGGCACCCGCTTGCCCTTGGCAGCCACGGTTGTCCCCTCCAGGTTGCACAGCCAGGCAAGCCAATTGGGCCACCAGCTGCCCGGATGCTCGGTCGCGCCCGCCACGAATTCCTTGAGCGACCCGGCTTTGCTGTCGCCGGTCCAGTACTGGTACTTGCCCGCTGCGGGCGGGTTGACCACACCCGCGATGTGGCCTGACCCGGCCAGCAGGAACGTGACGTCGCCACTGAAATGCTCGGTAATCCGCCACACGCTTTCAGCGGGCGCAATATGGTCTTCCTTGCCAGCCTGGACATAGCTCGGCGTCTCGACCAGCCCGAGGTCGATCGGCGTGCCATCCGCGCTCATGGCATCAGGCTTGACCAGCTTGTTGTCGCGGTAGAGATCGCGCAGGTAGGCCAGATGCCAGCGCGCGGGCAGGTTGGTGACATCCCCGTTCCAGTGAAGCAGGTCGAACGCCGGATAATCCTCCCCCAGCAGGTAGTTGTTGACGACATAGTTCCAGATCAGGTCCTTGCCGCGCAAGGAATTGAAGGTCGCTGCCAGGAACCGCCCGTCGAGATAGCCGTCCGGCGAGAGCGAGCCGATCAGCTCCATCTGCTTGTCGTCGATGAAATTGAGCAGCTCGCCCGCCCGCTCGAAATCGACCTGGGCGGTGAAGAACGTGGCCGAGCGGACTTTCTCCGCCTCGCCCCGCCGCGCCAGAATAGCCAGGGTTGCCGCCAGCGTCGTGCCTGCCACGCAATAGCCGATTGCGTGGACTGCGGGCACGTCGAGCCGGGCGCGGACAAAGTCGATCGTTTCGATCTGGGCCCGGATGTAATCATCCCATTCCACGTCAGCCAGGCTCGCATCGGCCGATTTCCAGCTGACCACGAACACGCTCACACCCTGATCGACCGCCCACTTGATGAAGCTCTTCTTGGGCGTCAGGTCGAGAATGTAGAACCGGTTGATCCACGGCGGGAAGATCACCAGCGGGGTCGCCAGAACCTTGTCGGTGGTGGGTGTGTACTGGATAAGCTGGAAGAGCCGCGTCTCGTGCACCACCTTGCCCGGCGTGGCAGCCAGGTTTTCGCCCAGCGTAAACGCTTCGGCATCGGTGTGGGTCAGTTGCCCGCGCCTGAGATCGTTGATCAGGTGGCCCAGCCCCTTGACCAGGTTCTGCCCGCCGGTCTCGATCGTGCGCTTGAGCACCACGGGATTGGTGGCAAGGAAATTGTCCGGGCTCATGGCATCGACCAGCGCCTGAGTGGCAAACCGCAGCTGCGCCTTGCCCTCGTCCGGCACGCCGTCGACATCTCTGGCCGCCTTGACCAGATAATCAGCCACCATCAGGTAAGTCTGATGCAGCAGGGTGTATGCGGGGTGCCCGGTCCAGGCCGGGTCAGCGAAGCGGCGATCCTTGCGCGGCAGACTGGCGGCCGGTTCACTCTTGCCCAGCATGGAGCCGAGCACACCCTGCCACAGATCCATCCCGTCCTGCACGAGCTGCTGCATGGCTTCCGGCTGGAAAGGTGCAGCCTTGGCCCAGCCCTGAGTCATCAGCAGGAACTGCGCCGGATCGAGCGGATTGGGCACGCCGGTGCCATCCATCCCCTTTTCCGCAAGGAACGACAGCCACATCGACTGGAGCTGCCCCGCCACGCCCAGCCACGCGGATTGATCACCCTGCCCGTCTTGCCCGGACGCTGCGGCGCCGGCGTCCGGGCCTGTCAGTCCGACACCGGCAAACATTTCCCGCATGGCTTCGCCCTGCATGTCAAACAGGGCACCGAAGGGGTCCTGACGTCCGGCCATCTGCGAAGCTCCCAAGTCCTGCACCAAGCGGCAATGCCATGGGGCAATAGCGAAAATCGCTTTCCTCTGCGACCGCTATTCTCCTAGGATTCGTATGCATCGTGCGGTAGCGCGCCGTGCAGCGGCTCCTGAAGCGTCGCTGCACCCGAGATACCGCAACCAAGACCTGAATCCGAGAAAAGTCGATGGATACCGAATTCTACCGCATGAAGCGCCTGCCGCCGTACGTGATCGCCGAGGTGAACACGATGCGCCACGCGGCCCGCCAGTCCGGGCGGGATATCATCGACCTCGGCATGGGCAATCCTGACCAGCCCCCGCCCCAGCACGTGATCGACAAGCTATGCGAAGTGGCGGCCAAGCCCGATGCCCACGGCTATTCGCAGTCCAAGGGCATTCCCGGCCTGCGCCGCGCTCAGGCCAACTACTACGCCCGCCGCTTTGGCGTGGAGCTCGACCCCGAGCGTGAGGTGGTGGTCACCATGGGCTCGAAGGAGGGTCTGGCCAGTCTTGCCACTGCGATCACCGCACCGGGCGACGTCGTGCTGGCGCCCAACCCGAGCTATCCGATCCACACCTTCGGCTTCATCATCGCCGGGGCCACGATCCGCAGCGTGCCGACCACGCCCGACGAAAACTACTTCCGCAGCCTGGAGCGGGCCATGGCCTTCACCGTGCCGCGCCCCAGCCTGCTGGTGGTCAACTACCCGTCCAACCCCACGGCGGAAACAGTGGACCTTGCCTTCTACGAACGGCTGGTGGCCTGGGCGCGCGAGAACAAGGTCTGGATCCTGTCGGACCTGGCCTACTCCGAACTCTATTTCGACGGGAACCCGACGCCGTCGATCATGCAGGTCAAGGGCGCGAAAGACGTGGCGGTCGAATTCACGTCGATGTCGAAGACCTATTCCATGGCAGGCTGGCGGATGGGTTTTGCCGTCGGCAATCAGGCGCTGATCGCGGCCATGACCCGGGTGAAAAGCTACCTCGATTACGGGGCCTTCACGCCGATTCAGGCGGCTGCCTGCGCCGCGCTCAACGGCCCGCAAGACATTGTCGAGCAGAACCGGCAGCTCTATCACAAGCGGCGCGACGTGATGGTCGAGGCGTTCGGGCGGGCCGGATGGGACATTCCGCCGCCGCCGGCCAGCATGTTCGCCTGGGCCCCCTTGCCCCCTGCCCTCAGGGAAATGGGCAGCCTCGAGTTCTCCAAGCAGTTGCTGGTCCATGCCGATGTCGCGGTGGCCCCGGGGGTCGGCTACGGCGAGGATGGCGAGGGCTATGTCCGGATTGCCATGGTCGAGAACGAGCAGCGGCTGCGCCAGGCGGCGCGCAACATCCGGCGCTATTTCGCCTCGCTGGGGATCAATGCCGGCGCGGCCTGAGCCCCGCCGGGGCGCCGGTGCCGCAAGGTTTGCGTAAAGTTACCGAGTGACTTACCCTGCGGCGGCAACAGGAGACCGCCCATGCCTGCCAGCCAGAGCCCCCGGCTGACGGAAAAACAGCGCGCCGTCCTCGAACGGCTCGACCGGCGCGTGCCGATCAAGGTAATCGCTGCCGAACTCGGGGTATCGGAAAGCCGGGTCAACCAGCACATCCGGGCGCTCAAGGATATTTACGCCGTGGAATCGCTGGGCGAACTGGTGGAGCGCGCGCGAAGCACCGGCGCACAGCCCTCCAGAAAACCTGCATACAGGAATTCTCACCTGCCGGAGCCTGCAGATCTGCCGCAACCAGAAGACCGGGTCGCACCCGGGGAATTCGTGCTGGCAGATGTGGCGCCACTTGCGATCGAGGCGCCATGGTCTGTCCAGCACGAGCCCCGGGTAGTCCCCGGGGTGCTCGACGGCGAGAACGCTGTCCTCTTTCGCCTCGCCGTCATCACTGGCCTGACCGTCGGCATCGTTGCCGTAGTCCTGCTGGTGATGACGGCAGCACTCACCGTGAGCGAGGCGCTCGCAGGGACTGAAGTCGTCGTCCCCGAAGCTCCATAGCGGCGCGCCATCGAGCGGGCGCAGCTGGCGCAGAAGCGGGATGTGACCATGTCGGACAAGATCGGGGCAGACGCCCTCACCCTTCGCAAACTGATCCGGGAGGCAGAGGCCGTGTCGGATGAGGCGATGATCGCCCTCGCCCGCCTCAAGCAGGCCATGCTGCTCGCCCGCCAGAACCCCGACGTGCCGGTCGATATCGGCCAGCGCGCGATCATGCGGCTGGTCCAGGCCGAAAGCCAGGCCGTGTCCATGTCCAGCAACATCTTCCGGGTGCACGGGGATCTGAACGACGTCGCCCGGATCGTCTGCGGCCCCGACGAACAGATCATCACGCCGCTGGAGGGCAGCCTGCCCGATCAGGCCCGCCCGCAAGCCGCGCCCGCAAGCGGCGTTCCAGAGCACGCCTGATCGCGATGGACATCCTCGCCTTCCCCTATCGCTTCGTGATCCAGATGGCCCTGTTTGCAATACTGGCCGTCTGGGCGTGGCGGAGAGGAGGCGGGCCCGAGAAGGCCTGCGCCTGGGCCTTCGTGGGGATGTTCGTGGCTGACCGGCTCTATCACCTTCTCGTAACGCCCGCGATCGAGCTTGAAACCGTGGACGGCTGGCACTTTGCCCTGGATATCGCCGTCCTTGCCGCAATCGTGCCGATCGCGTTGCGGGCCAACCGGCTCTATCCGATGGGTCTGGCCGCCTGCCAGCTGATTGCCGTCAACGCCCATATCGCGCGCGATTCGTTCACCCAGATCACGCCGATTGCCTACAGCATACTGGTAGTCGCGCCGTCGTACCTGCAGCTGGTCATACTGGCCTGCGGGATAGGGGCCCATGTCCAGCGCCAACGTCGGCACGGCCCCTATCGCGACTGGCGGCACGCGGCCCTAACGGCCTGATCGTGCCATGGCTGTGGTCGAATCCGTCAAGCCAGTCCGATCCGCCTGGAGCCACCCTTGCCGCAGCACTGCGTCCGGCCGCCACGGATATCGGATCGACAGCTGCGATCCGGCGCTGCTGGCCTACCTGCATTCCTGCCTTGCCTTTTCGCGACGCGAATCGCTTCGGGTGATCTACTGCGACCAGTGGCGCCATTACCTGTTCGACGAGGTTTTCTCCGATGGCTCGACTCGCGGGCTGGTCGGCCGGGTGCGGCCCCTGTTCGAACGCGCCCTCGCTCTTGGAGCAGGAGGGCTGCTGCTGGCACACAACCACCCCTCCGGCAATTGCCGCCCGAGCGCGGCTGACATTCGATCAACCGCGCTGCTGCGCGATCTCGGCGCCGCGCTGGAAGTCGAGCTGATCGATCATCTCATCTTTGCCCGTGGACGGTGTTTCAGCATGGCTGGCGGCGGCTATCTGTGAACACTCCGGCCGGCCTGATCCCGCGCCAGCTCAGCGCAGGGCCGCTCCTGCTTGACCTTTATCACCGCGATGCCTGGCTGCAGGATCGCTGGCTGCGCCTCCATCCCCGCGAGTTCGGCCTGCTCTGGCGGCTGGCGGAATCACCACGCACGAGCCTCAGCCGCACCGTCCTGCTGCGCGATGTCTGGCGCCTGCGGCATGAGCCGGAGACCAATACGCTCGAAGTCCACATCTTCCGCTTGCGGCGCAAGCTTGCCGCGCATGGAATAACCGGCCTGGTGGTGACAGATCCGGGCGGCGGATACCGGCTCGATGCCGAAGCGATACCTGTCCTGCCCGCCACGGCAGCCAGCGAAGCGCTGGACAGTTATCTCCTGATCGGCAACGGTGAACGACAGGAATCACAACCCGGATAACCAGCATGGACCTTGCCCCCAATGAACGCGTGGCGATCGATTTCCTTGAAGACGGGCTTGCCCACGTCCGCCTGACCCGCGCCGACAAGATGAACGCCCTCGACCCGCAGATGTTCGAGCGGATCATCGAGGCTGGCCATGCGCTGCATGACCGCAAGGGGCTGCGGGCAGTGGTCCTGTCGGGGGAAGGCAAGGCGTTCTGCGCCGGGCTCGATCTGTCCAATTTCGCCCGCAACCCCGACCCGGACCAGCCTGACCTGACCGTTCGCACGCACGGCAACGCCAACCGGGCGCAGCAGGTAGCCATGCAATGGCGCAAGCTGCCCGTGCCGGTGATCGCTGCCGTGCACGGAGTGTGCTTTGGCGGCGGCCTGCAGATTGCCAGCGGGGCCGACATCCGGGTGGTCGCGCCCGACACGCGGATGGCGATCATGGAACTGAAATGGGGCCTCGTACCCGATATGGGCGGCTACTCCCTGTGGCGCGGGCTGGTGCGCGATGATGTCCTGCGCGAACTGGTCTACACCAACCGCGAATTTTCCGGCGCCGAGGCGCAGGCCCTGGGCCTGGCGACCCATGTCGAGGACAACCCGCTCGACCGGGCCATGGCAATCGCGCGCCTGATTACAGGCAAGAACCCGCACGCCATCCGTGCGGCCAAGCGGCTCGCGGCCAAGATGCCCGAGGCGGACACGGATACCCTGCTGATGGAGGAAAGCCGCGAACAGCACGGCATCATCCGCTCCAAGAACCAGGTAGAAGCGGTGATGGCCGAGATGGAGCGGCGCAAACCGGCTTTTCAGGAGGTGTGATGCAGCGCCCGGCGTGGCGCAGGTGGCTCTACCCGAACACCGCCACGGACTGCATTCCCGCAAGCACCTGCCGCCCGTCCGCGCTCCACAGCCGGAGGCGCTCGCTTGAATAGCCGTGGTCGGCCCATTCGCTGGCGGTTTCGCCCAGCCACCAGCTATCTTGCGTGCGCGGCTCCGGATCAAGGATATTGAACGACCAGTTGATCGAACTGATCGGGCCAAGCCGCTGCATAGCCCGCATCGCGCCGGGCGGCAGCGTATCCCCGAGCAGGACCAGGTCGGAAACGGGGTCGAGCCCGGTCGGCTGCTTCAGCCGCAACCAGCGCCGCACCGTCGGGGCACCGGAGCCGCGTTCTGCTTGCGCCCGGCGCAGTTCGAAGTTGTTGACGATGAAAGCTGGCCCCTTGTCGCTGCCAAGCGATTGGTCCGGCAAGTCGGGCCAGGGGGCGAGTGCGACAGGCGCATGGAGCGCATTGGGATCGCGCGCCGTGCCGAACAGCCAGAACGCACTGAGCGCCACCGCGCCGTCGCACAGCAGTTCGCTGCGGACCTGCACGACGTTGCGCCCGGCCCGGACAATTTCGGTCCGCACCGTTACCGTGTCCCCCACCGGGCCCACAAACGCGACTTGTGCCGCGCGAAGCGGCGGCAGGTCCGGAAAGGCGCGGACGGCAGCGGTGTAGGCGAGCAATGCCGAGGCGCCGCCATAAAGAGTGCGCCCCTGCATCCATTCCTGGGCTGCGGGCAGGTGGATCGGGCCGGCACGGCCATCGAGCGGGGCAAGGAGTTCGGCGACAGACATGGCCGCGGGCCATAGCCAATTGCCCCGCCCCCGCCATCCCCAAATTGCGTCATCCGGATAGCATCGCGGAGCAAAGCGGATTGCCTTGGCGCGGGCGAGCCGCTAGGGGGCCGCTTCCTGCCTCCCCGCCGGGGCAGGCGAGGCCCGATGGCGGAGTGGTTACGCAGAGGACTGCAAATCCTTGCACGCCGGTTCGATTCCGGCTCGGGCCTCCACATTTCAGGGTGCACAACACCCGGAGCGCCGCTTTAGCTCAGTTGGTAGAGCACATCATTCGTAATGATGGGGTCACGTGTTCGAGTCACGTAAGCGGCACCACTTCTTTCCCGAATAAGTCAGACGGTTAGGCCTGAAACAGCATCGCTGAAGAGCGCGGCTCTGTCGCTTTTCCGGCCATTGCCATCGGTCCGCCCCAGACCCGCATGCCACGCCTCCGCGAGGCGCAGCATCCTGCGCCCCGACCGGCATTCTGTCGATGAAAGCCACGATCATCCCGAGCAGTGCGATCTGCTCCGCTCCTCTGGATTAAATTAATTCCCGGCGCTCTGTTGCTGCAAGGGAACGATGGACGGTCCTCCTTGTTGTAGGCGGGCACCCGAAAGTAACCGGGGGCCCTGCAAACACCTGCCAGTTAAAGAGGATCGTCCGATGAGATCAGCTAACCCGACTTATAAAGTCACAGACCGCCGGAATTCAGCGTTAGGTGAAACACCATTGGGGAAAACGCTTAATCAGCGTCTACGTAATTCTACATTAAGCCTCACATCGCTGCGGGCAGGTTCGGCCATCGGAGCGGTCAGTTTATCTATTCTTGCTCTGCCCTCAGCGGCATACGCGCAGAATGAGTGTGGCCTGCCCTCCGGCGGAACGGTCACCTGCACCGACGAGAGCAACCCCTACAGCACCGGCATTCGCTACGCGACTGCCGATGATCTGACGATCGAGGTCGAAGACGATGTGGTGGTCGACGCCAGCGTAGGTGATGCGGTCCAGCTGCTTGCCGCCGCACCGGGCGCAGCTGCGGTTGTCAATGTGGCCGATGGCGCCTCTCTTGCCAGTTTCCAGGACGGCATCTCGGTGATCTCAGCCCTGCCGGGCGGTACCGCCACTGTCGATAACGGCGCCACGATCAGCGCTTCAAGGATCGGCATTCTCGCTGCCTCGGACGGCGAAGCGTCGATTACCAACCGGGGCGACATTACCCTTTCCGGGCCCAGCCCCCAGGACATCGCGGCCGGGATTGCTGCCGTTTCGACTGCCGGCGACGTGACGATCATCAATAGCGGCGATATCGATGTAGCTTCTTCGCAGACCACCGCCCTTGGCCTGTTTGGGCAGAGCGCAGGCGCAAACGTCAGCAATACCATTAGCAACAGTGGCGCGATCACGATTGAAAACACCAATCCGGCCAGTGCATCGTTTGGCATCGCGCTGCTCGAGGATGACCTTGGTGGCAGTTCAATCTCGACGATTTCAACAAACGGGTCTGTCAGCGTGAACAGCGCGGGCGTCGCCACCGGCCTCCTCGCGCTCGGAAGCGGCGATGTGCGAATCGATGCCAGCGCTCCGGTCTCCGTTTCCGGGACGGAGGCGGTCGGTGTTCTGGCTGTCAGCCAGTCTGGCGATGTTGAGGTCTCGGTCGATGACGTAGCCGTCACCGCCTCGGCTCCGGCCTCGGCTGGCGTCCTTGCCCGTGCCGATCAGGGCAATGTGCTGATTGATGCTGGAGGGACCGTCACTGTAACCGGCGACAACGCACCCGGGATCTTCGCCCGCGCTCTGGGTGACGTGACTCTGACAGGATCGGGCAACGTTTCAACGGCGGGTGCCTTGTCAAACGCGATTGATGCGCAATCGAGCGATGGCGACGTTGTCCTGAGAGCCGGCAATGTGCGCACTGACGGCGATTTCTCCACCGCCATTCGGGCCGCAGGTACCAACACGGACGTGCGGTTCGCCAACCTGACGACGACGGGCGAGGGGTCGGACGGGCTGTCTGCTATCTCCACCGGCGGAGATGTTACCGTCGTGGGCACAAACGTTTCCGTCTCGGGGCCCGGTTCAACCGCGATCACGGCAAGCTCCGACACCGGCGATGTGCGTGTGACCACAACCGGCTCGGTTGTCGCCAGCGGAAGCGGCGGCGGCGGGATCTTCGCGACTTCGGACACCGGCGACGCGTCTGTCAGCGCCAATAACGTCAGCACTGTCGCTGCACTCTCGGCAAACGCTGAAACCGGGCGAGCCGGTGTTTTCGCCAGCGGTGCCAACGCTGCGGCAGTAGTGACCGGCACGGCGTCGACCAGCGGAACGGGTTTCAACGGCGCTGACTCCGCCACCGTTACGGCCGAAGCAACAGGCGGCAATGCGCAGGCCACCGTCAACAATGTGTCGGCATCCGGCGCAGGTGTTAACGCAGTGCTGGTTACCGCAACCCGGGATGCGGCGGCTACTCTTCGCGGCCGCGTTCAGGCCACAGGTGCAGGCGCCGACGCGGTGGTGGTGACTGGCGGAGACACCGCTACGGTCACAGTGGGCGCCAACGGTAATGTCACAGCCACCGATGGAGACGGCATCGTCCTGACGTCCGCCAACGGCAGCACGCTGAACAACGCGGGGGTGATCCAGGAAAACCCCAACGGCTTTGCTGTTGCTGCATTCGGCGGGCCGCTGACGGTAAACAACAGCGGCACGCTGACCAGCGACCTTCGGTTCACGGCTGGCGCCGAAGCGGTTAACAACAGCGGCACCTTCGTGATTGGCCCGAATCCCGATTTCGGGGCCGGAACCGACGTGTTCAACAATGCCGGGACGGTGCGCCTGCGTTCGGGAACAACCAGTGCGGCAACGGCAACCTTCGCAGGCCTTGAGGCCTTCAACAACGCCGGCGGGATTATCGATCTGCGCAACGGCGTGACGGGGGACACGCTCACCCTGCCCGGTACGTTTACAGGAACCGGCGCAAGTCAGCTTGGACTTGATGTCAGCCTTGCGGGGGAAGGCCGTGCCGATCGTCTGATCATCGGCGGAGCAGCGACCGGCTCGACCGATTTGCTGGTCTCCTACAATGGCCCAGCCGTCCTCAATTCAGGGGTGGTGCTGGTCCAGGGCGGAGCCGGAACCCAAAGCGGCGCCTTCGTGCTGGCGGACGGAAATCAGAACTTCGGCCTGATCGAAACAGGCCTGGTGTTCAATCCGGCCAACAACAGCTTCGCACTGGTGGGTGCGCCAGGGGCTGCGGTGTACCGCGCGGCCTCGTTCGTCGAAGGATCACGCAACCTCTGGCACACGTCAGCGGACGCCTGGTCGGCCCACATGCGCGAACTGCGCGATGGTGTATGGGCAAATGGCGCGGGTGATTCGGGCGGACGGCTCTGGGCACAGATGTACGGCTCGCTTGAGGAGCGCGACAACGTTGCGACAGTCAACAACTTCGGCCTGAACCGGACTTATGACCTGGGCTATGAGCAGGATTATTTCGGCGGGCAGCTGGGCTTTGACTTTGGCGGCGCTGCCGGTGAATCCGGCAATTTCGCCTTCGGCGTAACGGGCGGCTATCTGAACTCCCGGATGAACTTCAACGCGGTGAGTGACCGTGTTTCGTTCGATGCGTTCAATGCGGGTCTCTACGCCAGTTTCAACGCCGGCGGCCTGTTTGCCAACGCGCTCGCGAAGTACGACTTCTACAAGGCTGACTCCAGGAGCCAGACTGGCCAGTATGCGGCTGACCTGAAGGGCGATGCCTACGGCGCACAGGCGGAGATCGGGTTCCGCCTGGGGTCGGACAGCTTTTATGCCGAACCGGTGGGCACAATCGCTTACGTCCGGTCCAACCTCGATGACCTGGTCGTCCAGAACTCGACCATCGCATTTCTTGATGATGATGGCCTTCGCGGAAAGCTGGGCGCACGCATCGGGGCCAGCTTCCCCACCCAATCGGTGGGTAACGTGGTGCTCTATGCGGGTGGCAACTACGTGCATGAATTCAAGGGCGATGACAGCATCGACTTTACCAACAACGGCCAGACCGTGCGGATCGATAACCGCGCGATCGGCGACTATGGCGAAGCCGTGATTGGCGTGAACGTTGGCTCGGCAGATGGCGTGAGCGGCTTCATCGAAGCCAACGGCGCCAAGGGCAGCGAATTCGAAGCCTATGGTGCTCGCGCAGGCCTGCGTGTCCGGTTCTGATCGGGAAACGGGCTGCCGGCACCACTGAAGTGGTGGAGCAGCCAGACTGGCAACGCACCTTCCCCCGGGTTCTGTGACAGAACCCGGGGGATTTTGCGAATGGTGCCTATGTCTGTCCTGACATTGGACTTGCATGTCACGACACCCTGGCCGCAGTGCAGGAGCATCTGGTGCAAGACGCCGTTTCCATAGCCCGCATTCGGCCTTATGGCCGGGCTGCATGGACCGGAGCGTTATCGTACACGAGAATTTCCTGCGCCACGTCGCAGGGGGGAGCTTGCCTTCAGGACAGCCGCCGCTGGGGCCGCTGGAGGCACAGCAGGCGGTGCAGCTCTACCGCAGCGGTTGCCTGACCCGGGCGCTCGATATCGTGAGCCGCAAGATGCAGGCGGCGGGGGAGGGGTTCTACACCATCGGCTCCTCCGGACACGAGGGGATGGCGGCAGTCGCCGCTGCGCTGCGACCGACCGACATGGCCTTCCTCCATTACCGCGATGCCGCGTTCCAGATCGAGCGCGCCAATCAGGTACCGGGCCAGTCCATCCTGTGGGACATGCTGCTGAGCTTCGCCTGTTCGAGCGATGATCCGATCAGCGGGGGGCGGCACAAGGTGCTGGGCTCTCGCGCGCTGACCATTCCGCCGCAGACCTCGACCATCGCCAGCCACCTGCCCAAGGCGGTCGGTGCGGCCTACTCGATCGGCCTCGCCAAGCGGGTAAGGCCCGAGCACGCAATTTTGCCCGACGATGCCATCGTGGTGTGCAGCTTCGGCGATGCCAGCGCCAACCATTCGACCGCGCAGGGGGCGATCAATACCAGCTGCTGGACGGCATACCAGAAGGTGCCCATGCCAGTGCTGTGGGTGTGCGAGGACAACGGCATCGGCATTTCCACCCGCACCCCATCGGGCTGGATCGCGGCCAACTTCTCCCGCCGCCCGGACCTGGGATATTTCGCCTGCGACGGCCTCGACATCTATGAAACCTATCGCGTCGCGCGCGAGGCGGCGGACTATGTTCGCAAGCGGCGCAAGCCCGCTTTCCTGCACATCCGCACGGTGCGGCTCTATGGCCACGCCGGCGCCGACGTCCAGACCGCCTACATGACCAAGGCCGAGGTCGAAGCGGACGAGGCGAACGATCCGCTGCTCCACACTGTCCGCCTGCTTGGCGAGGCGGGCGCGCTGGACCGCGAGCAAGCACTGGCGATCTACCAGGAGACGCTGGCCCGGGTCGAGCGGGCGCGCGCCGAGGTCGTCACCCGCCCGCGCCTCAAGGCCGCGAAAGAGGTGATGGCGAGTCTGGTTCCGCCCCGCCGCAACAATGCGCCGAGCAACGGCCCCTCTGCCGAAGCGCGGGCCGAAGCGTTCGGGCCGGACCTCAAGGCGATGGAATCACCTCAGATCATGAGCCGGTGCATCAACTGGGCGCTGACCGACCTGATGCTCGAACACCGCGAGATCGCGCTGATGGGCGAGGATGTCGGGGCCAAGGGCGGGGTTTATGGCGTGACCCAGAAGCTGGTCACCCGGTTCGGCAAGGCGCGGGTGATCGATACCCTGCTGGATGAGCAATCGATCCTCGGGCTGGCGCTGGGGATGGCGCACAACGGGCTGATTCCGGTGCCGGAAATCCAGTTCCTCGCCTATTACCACAACGCCGAGGACCAGATCCGGGGGGAAGGCGCGACCCTGCCGTTCTTCTCCAATGGCCAGTTCACCAACCCGATGGTGCTGCGGATTGCGGGCCTCGGCTACCAGAAGGGGTTCGGCGGGCACTTCCACAATGACAACAGTTGTGCCGCGCTGCGCGATGTGCCCGGGGTGATCCTGTGCTGCCCTTCCAACGGTGCCGATGCTGCCAGGCTACTGCGCGAATGCGTGCGGCTGGCGCGCGAGGAGCAGCGGCTGGTCGTGTTCCTTGAACCGATCGCGCTCTATCCGATGCGCGACCTGCATGAGCCAGGCGATGGCGCGTGGTTGCGGCACTATCCGGACCCTTCCGAACGGATCGGCATCGGCCAGGTGACGACCCACGGCACGGGCAGTGACCTGGCCATCGTCAGCTACGCCAACGGTCTGCACCTGTCATTGCAGGCTCAGAAGCGGTTGGAAGCGCAGGGGATCGCGGCTCGGGTGATCGACCTGCACTGGCTGAACCCTTTGCCGGAGGAAGCGCTGGTCACGGCGCTGCGCGATGCAGAAAAAGTGCTGATCGTCGACGAGACCCGCCGCACCGGCGGCCTGGCCGAAGCGCTGATGGCGCTGATGGCCGAACGCACCGACAAGCCCGTCGCGCGCCATGTGGCGGAGGACAGCTTTATCCCGACCGGTCCGGCCTATGCCGCGACCATGCCTTCGGTCGACAGTATCGTGGCCGCAGCCATGGCGCTAACAGGGG
Source organism: Erythrobacter sp. 34-65-8 (assembly GCA_002278985.1). Classification (GTDB taxonomy): domain Bacteria; phylum Pseudomonadota; class Alphaproteobacteria; order Sphingomonadales; family Sphingomonadaceae; genus 34-65-8. The sequence continues at coordinate 3,293 of NCJP01000003.1, read as the reverse complement.
GCAAGTCATGAGCAGCCGCAAGACAGCGGTGCTGGTCTGCCCCGGGCGCGGCACCTACAACAAGGACGAGCTGGGCTATCTCGGCCGACACTTCCCCGACCCCGCCCTGCTGGCAGCATTCGATGCGGAGCGGGCTGCGCAGGGGCAGGATACACTCAGCGATCTCGACGGGGCGGAACGGTTCAGCCTTGCCCGCCACACCCGCGGCGATAACGCCTCCGGCCTGATCTTCGCCGCCACGCTGGGCGATGTCCTTTCAATCGACCGCGAGCGGATCGACGTAGTGGCGGTGACCGGCAATTCGATGGGCTGGTACTCCGCCCTCGCCTGCGCCGGGGCGATCACGCCATCCGATGGCTTTACCATTGCCAACACCATGGGCACGCTGATGCAGCAGGCGCTGATCGGCGGGCAACTGGTCTATCCCTTTTTCGGGCCGGACTGGGTGCCGGACCCCGCGCGCAAGGCGGCGTTGCTCGAACATGTCGCGCAGATCGACGCACGCGAGGGGCACGTACTGGCCCTGTCGATCAACCTTGGGGGCATGCTGGTGCTAGCAGGCAACGAGACCGGGCTCAAGGCATTCGAAACCGAGGCGGAGCCGGTCGAGGGCCGGTTCCCGATGCGCCTGGGCAACCACGCCGCGTTCCACACCCAACTGCAGGGACCCGTCGCCGAGCGGGGGCGGGCAGCCTTGCCCGAATCGCTGTTCGGGCAGCCGCGGGTGCCGCTCGTCGACGGTCGCGGCGCAATCTGGTGGCCTCACGCGACCAATATGGCCGCCTTGCGGGGCTACACGCTGGGCCAGCAGGTCACCGAAACCTATGATTTCACCCGCACCATCGCCGTCGCCGCCCGCGAGTTCGCGCCTGACCTGTTCATCGTCACCGGCCCTGGCACCACGCTGGGCGGGGCTGTGGCGCAGTCCCTGATCCTGGCAAACTGGCGCGGGATGGGCAGCAAGGCGGATTTCAAGGCGCGGCAGGACAGTCCTGACGGTACCGGGCCGCTGCTGGTCTCGATGGGGATGGCGGAGCAGCGGGGACTGGTTGCCCGTCAGTAGCCCCAGCGAAGCCCCGCCCACAGGGTGCGGGGCGTGCCGAGGTCAACGCTGCCGCCTGAATTGCGGGTGACGACCGTCTCGTCGGTCAGATTCTCCCCGCGCAGCACCAGCGCCAGCTTTTGGGTCAGCGGCACCTGCGCGTAAGCACCCAGAGTGGTTGCGGCAGGCAGGACATCGCTTTCCAGGTCGTCCTCGAACTGCGCGCCGACATGGCGCACCGTGGCGGACAGCAGCCAGCCCGGGGCGGGCTTCCATGTCACCGCCACAGACCCGGCAAAGCGAGGCGTCTGCGCCGGGCGGAACCCGTCAAGCGGCAGGGACGCGCCTTCGCCAAGCACCTCTGCGTCGGTCCAGGCAAGCGCGCCTTCAAACCCGATCGCCCCGCGCGTGGCAGAAAGCGTTGCCTCGACCCCGCGCGCGCGGATCGCCGGCAGGTTCTGCCGCTGGCGCAGGTTGGGTGCCAAGGTCACATTGGCGATCGCGTCCTCCACCTCGTTGTCGAACAGGGTCAGGCCCAGCGAGACGCCTTGGGCCGGGCGCAGGTCAAAGCCCGCCTCGAAGCCGAGCAAGCGTTCGTTGCGCAGATCGGCGTTGGCCTGGGTCACGACCGGGAAGACCACGAAGGGGCGATAGAGTTCGTTCAGGGCCGGCAGCCGCAGCCCGCGATAGGCCGCCGCGCGCAGGCGCAGCGCATCGCTGGCCTGCCAGGCGGCACCGCCGCGCCAGGTCACCGTCCAGTCCGAACGGTCCGGCGCAATCGTTTCCGAAACGACCGCGCCCGCCGGGGTGACGGCGCGGTAGAAACCGTCTGCGATCACGCTGCGGTCGGCCCGCACACCGCCGGTCAGCACCAGTGCGCCGATCCGCCAGTCATGTTCCGCAAACAGCCCCAGATCGCTGGTAACGCCGCCCGCGCGGCGCCGTTCGGTCTGCGCCCCGCTGAAGGCGTTGTAGGCCTCTTCCTGCAATTCGCCCGACGACCGGCGATAATCCACGCCAAGCCGGAGAACATGATCCGGCCCTACCGGGGGGCGCAACTCCAGCTTGCCGCCCAGCCCGGTCGAGGGCGTATTGCGCTGGTCGAGCGTGCGGGTGAATCGGGTCGAGCTGATGACCACGTTGGCGAAATTGCGCGCCTGCACATAAGCCAGGGCATCGAACTGCCACGCCCCCCGCCCGACCAGCCGCACGCTGGCGTCCTGCCCTTCGCTCATGCTGTCTGCCCCGGCGAAGCGGAGCGTACGGTCGTCACGGAACAGCAGCCCGCTGGCCTGAAGTTCGATATCGGGCGTGAGCGGGGCGACTGCGCGAAGGCGCGCCGACCATGCGTCGAATGCGGCCGGGACGCTGGCGGCGACACGCTGGTCGTCAGGCGTGGTGAAAAACCCTTCGCCCCGGTCCCATCGCCCGCCCAGCGTCACGAAGCCTGCGCCGAGCGCCGTCGCCACAGTGCCGCTGGCTTCGGTTTCCCCCCGGTCATTGGCGAGCAATGAGGCAGAGACCGGGCCGAGCGCAGCCGCATCGGCACTGGTCAGCTCGATCGTGCCCGCCAGCGCGCCAGCCCCGAATGGCCCGGAACCGCCACCGCGCGTCACCCGCACGCTGCCGAGCCGCTCAGGCGCCAGCGCGGAAAGGGGGATATAGCCGAAGAACGGATCGGCCATCGGCACCCCGTCCAGCAACACCAGCGCACGGCTGGAGGCATTGCCGCCCAGTGCCCGCAAGGTGATGCCTTGCGCGCTGGGGTTGGCTGATCGACTGTCCGAGCGGCGGAACTGCTGGAAACCGGCCACCCCGCCCAGCACTTCCTCGATCCGGCCGGACGGGGCCGAAACCAGTGTTTCACGGGCGATGTCGACCGCACCGTAGGCGGGTGACGCTGGCGGCTCGGGCAGGCCCCGCCCGGTCACCACGATTACCTCGGCAGGCTCGGCAGGTTGCTCCTGCGCGGCCAGCGGCGCGGCGAACACAATCGGCAGGGCAAGCGCGGGCAGCGCGGCGACAAGGGTTATTCGTGAAGGCATGCCAAGGCCCATAGCGGCACCTGCTCCACCAGTCAGTTGCAAACTGCCATCAAGACTCGCCAAGCGGGCTGCGATGGTTTACCTTTCCGTCAAGAGGAGAGGCATATGTTGGCAACATCGGCGGGTATTCCGGCGGATTTCGACGTCCTGATCGTCGGCGCGGGGATTTCAGGTATCGGCATGGCGGCGCACATGGAAATGATGTG
>NCJP01000338.1 GCA_002278985.1 Erythrobacter sp. 34-65-8 | reverse complement strand
CGCCATTCCCTGATCGACGTGACGATGAAGGTCGAAGGTGACCTCCATGTCGACCAGCACCATACGACCGAGGACAGCGCGCTCGCATTGGGCCAGGCGCTGGTGCAGGCGCTGGGCGACAAGGGCGGGATCGGGCGTTACGGCACTGCCTATTCGCCGATGGACGAGACGCTGAGCCGGGTCGCGCTGGACATTTCCGGGCGGCCCTATCTCGTCTGGCGGGCAGGTTTCACCCAGATGCGGCTGGGTGAGTGGGACACCGAGCTGATCGAGCACTGGTTCCATTCGGTTGCGCAGACCGCCGGGCTGACGCTGCATATCGAACTGCTCTACGGCAGCAACAACCACCACATCTGCGAAAGCATCTACAAGGGCTTTGCCCGGGCGATGCGGCAGGCGGTGGAGCGTGATCCGCGCAAGGGCGGGGCAATTCCCAGCACCAAGGGGCAGCTCGGTGGGTGAAGTCACCGCGCTCGTGGATTACGGCGCGGGCAACCTGCACTCAGTCGAGAATGCACTGCGCAAGGTCGGGGCGAATGTCTCGCTGACGTCGGACCCGGACGTGATCCGGGCGGCCGACCGGATTGTCCTGCCCGGCGTCGGCAGCTTCCGGGCCTGCGCCGAAGGGCTGCGGGCGGTGCCCGGCGTGATCGAGGCGATGCACGAGCGGGTCTTCGTCGGCGGGGCACCGTTCCTCGGCATCTGTGTGGGGATGCAATTGCTGGCCACGCGCGGGCTGGAGCATGGCGAGACGGCCGGCCTCGGCTGGATCGACGGCACCGTCCGCATGATCGAGCCGACCGACCCCAGCGTGAAGGTGCCGCACATGGGCTGGAACGACGTCGCTCCGATGCCGCACGCGCGCGGACACGAAGTGGTGAACGCGGGCGAGGCCTATTTCCTCCACTCTTTCCATTTCAAGGCGCGCTATCATGAAGATGTGCTGGCGATGACCGACCACGGCGGCGGGCTGGTCGCGGCGGTCGGGCGGGACAATTACCTCGGCGTGCAGTTCCACCCGGAGAAGAGCCAGGGTTTCGGCCTCGCGCTGCTGGAACGGTTTCTGGAGTGGCGGCCGTGAGGTTTCCGAGATGATCGTCTTCCCTGCTATCGACCTCAAGGCCGGTCAGGTCGTGCGCCTGGCCGAGGGCGATATGGCCCGCGCCACCGTCTACGGTGATAATCCGGCGGCGCAGGCGCTGCTCTTTGCCGAGGCCGGGGCCGAGCACCTGCACGTGGTCGACCTCGACGGCTCTTTCGCCGGGCGGGCAGAGAATCGCGCAGCGGTCGAGGCGATCGTCGCGGCGTTTCCCGGCTACGTGCAACTGGGCGGCGGCATCCGCACGCGCGAAGCGGTCGAGGGCTGGTTCGATCTGGGCGTGGCCCGGGTGGTGATGGGCTCGGCTGCGCTCAAGGACCCGGATTTCGT
>NCJP01000337.1 GCA_002278985.1 Erythrobacter sp. 34-65-8 | reverse complement strand
CACCGTCTTGCCGCTGACCACGCTGGCTTTCGTCTCGACGATATATGGCGGCGGCGAGACTTCGCTCAGCAGGTCGTCCCACACGTCGCGGTTGTGCGGTTCGTGGAAGAAATCGCCCAGCGCCTCGACCACCGCGCTGCCGATCCCGTCAATTGCGGTGAGCGAGGCGCGCGCTTCCGCATCCTCCGTGTGCGCGCGCTCCGCCATATCCTTCAGCACCGGCAGTTCGTGAAAGTTCTTCATCAGGTCGCGCGCGGTGACCGCGCCCACATGGCGAATGCCGAGTCCGAACAGCAGGCGCGCCGCGTCCGGCTGGCGCTTGGCTTCGATACTGGCGAGCAGGTTGTCGACTGACTTCTCTTTCCAGCCCTCCAGTTCCAGGATCGCATTGCGCCGCTTGCGCAGGCGGAAAATATCGGCCGGGCTTTCCAGCCAGCCGAGGGCAAAGAACTGGTCGATGGTCTTCTCGCCCAGTCCCTCGATATCGAGCGCGGCACGGCTGACGAAGTGTTTCAGCCGCTCGGTCCGCTGGGCCGGGCAGATGAGTCCGCCGGTGCACCGCACATCGACCTCGCCTTCCTCCGCCACCGCCTCGCTGCCGCATTCGGGGCAATGATCCGGGAACAGGAATGCGGAACGCTCCACTTCCGGCGTGAGGTTTCTAACCACTTGCGGGATCACATCGCCTGCCCGCTGGACCATCACCCGGTCCCCCGGACGCACACCGAGCCGGGCAATCTCGTCGCGGTTGTGCAGCGTAACGTTGGTCACCGTCACCCCGCCCACCAGCACGGGGGCCAGCCGGCCGACCGGCGTGAGCTTGCCAGTACGGCCAACCTGAATATCGATCGCCTCCAGCGTGGTCTCCGCCTGCTCGGCCGGGAACTTTCGCGCGATTGCCCAACGCGGTGCCTTGGCGACGAAGCCGAGGCGCTGCTGGTAGTCGAGCCGGTCAACCTTGTAGACCACACCGTCGATCTCATAGGGCAGGTCGGGCCGGGCGGCGTTGATTGCGGCGTAAGCGGCAAGCATCTCGTCCAGTGTATCGCAGCGGCGGAAATGCGGGCTGACCGGCAGGCCCCAGGCCGCGATCCGGGCCACCAGTTCTTCCTGCGTCGCGCCCGGAACCTCGCTTGCCGCGCCCCAGCCATGTGCCCAGAACCGCAAGGGGCGCTTGGCAGTCACACCTGCATCTTTCTGTCGCAATGAACCCGCCGCAGCATTGCGCGGGTTGGCGAACAGCTTGCCCCCCGCTTCGAGCTGCGCAGCATTGAGTGCAGCAAAGTCATGCTTCGCCATGTAGACTTCGCCGCGCACTTCAAACACGGCCGGGGCTTCACCGTTCAGCCGCTGCGGGATGTCAGCAATGTGGGCGACGTTGGCAGTCACGTCCTCACCCACCTGCCCGTCCCCGCGCGTGGCGGCGCGGACCAGCACG
>NCJP01000336.1 GCA_002278985.1 Erythrobacter sp. 34-65-8 | reverse complement strand
GTGTCACTTTCACCTGTCACAATGTCAGGTATGCATGACTATATGTCGTGATTCGCTGACTATGTCAACACTACCTTACAAAAAGTCGCATCTGACTGACACAGAGCCCAGTAGCGTGGCCCGTTCGGGTCTGGTATCGCGGGAGCAGGGAGAGCAAGCCATGACGACAATCCACACCACTATCCATCGGCGCACCTGCCATATCTGCGAAGCCAATTGCGGCGTGCTGGTGGAGCTGGACGGGCGGCGGGTGGTCTCGATCAGGGGCAATCCCGACCACGTGCTCAGCCGCGGGCACATTTGTCCCAAGGCGACCGCGATTGCAGACTTGCAGGATGACCCCGACCGGCTGCGCCGCCCGGTCAAGCGGGTCGGCGACGCGTGGCAGGAAATCGACTGGGCGACCGCCTACAGCGAAATCGCCGCAAGGGTGGTGGCGCTGCAGAACGACGGTGCCCGCGCGGCGTTCTATCGCGGCAACCCGGGCGCGCATGACTATGCCCTGTCGACCCAGTCCGGCTATCTCCAGCGGGCGGTCGGGGCGCGGGGGACGTTCTCTGCCTCCACGCTGGACCAGATCCCGCACCACTATGTGCAGTACCGGATGTACGGCCATGTCAGCCTTGCCGCCGTGCCCGATATCGACCGTTCGCAGCTGATCGTGATCGTCGGCGGCAACCCGATGGCCAGCAATGGCAGCCTGTGGACGGTGCCCGATTTCCGCAACCGGGTGAAGGAAATGCAGGCGCGCGGGGGCAGGCTGGTGGTGGTCGATCCGCGGCGGACCGAGACCGCCAAGGTGGCCGACCAATGGGTGCCGGTGCGCCCGGCGACCGACACCGCCCTGCTGCTCGGCATTCTCCAGTGCGTTCTGGCGGAGGGTGACACGCTGCGTCCTGGCCTCGCTGAACTGGTTGATGCCAGCTGGGCACGGGTCAAGCCGCTGGTCGACGGGTTCGACCTCGACCGCCTCTCGGCACATTGCGGCGTCCCGGTCGACACAATCCGCGCACTGGCGGCAGAGCTCAGTGGCGAGAAGACGGCGATCTACGGCCGGATGGGCGTCTCGGTGTGCGAATTTGGTGCGCTCAACCAGTGGCTGATCCAGCTGATCAACCTCGCCACCGGCAATCTCGACCGCGAAGGCGGCACGATGTTCCCTGAGCCCCTGCTGGACCTCGTCGGGCAGGTCGGGCGCGGGGGCGTGAAGACGGTGGAAACCGCGCGCGGCACTTTGCCTTCGGTCATGGGCGAAATCCCGACCATCGCCTTTGCCGACGAGCTGACCCGCGAGGATGACCAGCGCATCCGCACCCTGTTCGTGATCGCGGGCAATCCGGTGCTGTCCGCCCCGCATGGTAAGCGGACCGACGCGGCGCTCGCCGGGCTTGACCTGATGGTCGCGATGGACATGCACGTGACCGAGACCAGCCGCCACGC
>NCJP01000335.1 GCA_002278985.1 Erythrobacter sp. 34-65-8 | reverse complement strand
GCGTCAGGACGCAAGCGCGCCGGCCTTTGCGCGACGGTGATCCACTACCGCCCGCGCATGGCCGTCCGTGAGGTCGGCAAGGCGATGGGGCTGAGCGAGGATGTCACCAGCGCTCTCGCGCGCACCGTCTGGGGCGGCTGGGGGCGCGAAATCGGCGAAAAGCACGTTGCCGAAGCCGGGCTGAACCTGGATGATCCTTACTTGCGCCGGGTTCTGAAACTCACCGAGCAACTGATTGGAATGCCCAGGCATCTGTCACAGCACGTCGGTGGGTTCATCCTCACCGAAGGAGCCCTGACCGAGACGGTTCCGGTCGGTAATGGCGCCATGCCCGACCGCAGCTTCATCGAGTGGGACAAGGACGATATCGAGGCGCTGGGCATCCTCAAGGTCGATGTCCTCGCACTGGGGATGCTCACTTGTATCAGGAAATGCCTCGATCTGCTTGAAAAGCATCATGGAAAGGCACTGACCCTAGCCACAGTGCCGCGCGAGGATCCGGATACCTATGCCATGTTGCGCAAAGGGGATTCGCTCGGCGTGTTCCAGGTCGAAAGCCGGGCGCAGATGAACATGCTGCCGCGCCTTAAACCACGCGAGTTCTATGACCTGGTCATCCAGGTGGCCATCGTGCGGCCAGGGCCGATACAGGGGGATATGGTCCACCCCTATCTCAAGCGGCGGCGCGGGGCGGAGGCCGTCCAGATCCCGGCACCCGCGCCCGAGCACGGCCCGCCGGACGAGCTGACCAGCATCCTGGGCCGCACCCTGGGGGTGCCGATCTTCCAGGAGCAGGCGATGAAGATCGCGCTCGACGCGGCGAAGTTCTCCAGCCGCGAAGCCAACCGGCTGAGGAAAGCGATGGCGACCTTCCGCAGCCGCGGCATGGTCGATGAACTGCAGGACATGATGGTCGAACGCATGGTGGCCCGCGGCTATGACCGCGACTTTGCCCAGAGGTGCTTCAACCAGATCCGGGGATTCGGCGAATATGGCTTCCCGGAAAGCCACGCGGCCAGTTTCGCGCACCTCGTCTACGTGTCGAGCTGGCTCAAGTGCCACTTCCCAGCGGCGTTCGCGGCGGCGCTGCTCAATTCGCAGCCGATGGGGTTTTACGCGCCCGCGCAGATCGTGCGCGACGCGGCGGAGCACGGGGTGCCGGTGCTGCCGGTGGATGTGAACTGTTCGGCCTGGGACTGCTCGCTGGAGGAAGCCACAGGACAGATCGCCCTGCGTCTCGGCTTGCGGCAGGTCGATGGCCTGCCGGAGCATGTCGCCGCACGGCTCGTGGCTGAGCGTGGCGTCAATGGGCCGTTCTCTGACGTCACGGAGCTGCGTGACCGGGCAGGGCTGTCACCGGCGCATATCGAGCGGCTGGCCAGCGCCGACGCCTTCGGGTCGCTCGGCCTTTCCCGGCGGCAGGCGCTGTGGGACGCGCGCG
>NCJP01000334.1 GCA_002278985.1 Erythrobacter sp. 34-65-8 | reverse complement strand
GCTCAGCTTGTCGAAGTCGAGTTCCTGGCCAACGCGGGCCTTTTCGACCTTGTAGCTGACCTGGCGGACCGGTGAATACAGCGAGTCAACCGGGATCAGGCCGATCGGCGCATCCGCCGGGCGGTTCTGGACTGCCGGGACATAGCCGCTGCCGGTATCTGCCGTCAGTTCCATGTTGAAGGTCGCGCCTTCATCGAGGTGACAGATCACGAGATCCTTGTTCATCACTTCGATATCGCCGGTAACCGCAATATCGCCCGCCTTGATTTCGGCCGGGCCAGTTGCGGAAAGCTGGAGCCGCTTGGGACCTTCGCCTTCCATCTTGAGCGCGATTTGCTTCACGTTGAGGACGATATCGGTCACGTCTTCACGAACGCCCGCGAGCGAGCTGAATTCATGGAGAACGTTTTCGATCTTGATCGATGTGATTGCCGCGCCCTGAAGGCTCGACAAAAGAACGCGCCGCAGCGCATTGCCAAGAGTCAGACCGAAGCCGCGCTCAAGCGGCTCGGCAACAAAAGTCGCTTTGCGCGTCTTGTCGCCTTCGTCCTTTATCTCGAGGGTATTGGGTTTCTTGAGTTCCTGCCAGTTCTTGGTGTTGACGGACATGAATTTCCCCTGGTTCGAATGAGGGCTGGACCGAAGCGCCGAGAGCCTACCTCAGCGCATCCGGTCCGTAAAAAGAGTGGCGGTCAGGCTATACCGCCAGGCAGGTACGGATCAGACGCGCCGACGCTTGGACGGCCGGACCCCGTTATGCGGGATCGGGGTAACATCGCGGATCGAGGTGATCGTGAACCCGACAGCAGCGAGACCGCGCAATGCGCTCTCACGGCCGGAACCCGGACCCTTCACTTCGACTTCCAGCGTCCGGACGCCGTGTTCGGCTGCCTTCTTGCCTGCATCGTCTGCTGCGACCTGGGCTGCATAAGGCGTAGACTTACGGCTGCCCTTGAAACCCATCATGCCTGCGCTGGACCAGCTGATAGCATTGCCCTGCGCATCGGTGATGGTGATCATGGTGTTGTTGAAGCTGGCGTTGATATGCGCAACGCCGCTCGAGATATTCTTCTTGTCGCGTTTTCTAACCCGACCTGGTTCGCGTGCCATTATAGCGGTATCCTGTTTCCTGAAAGAAGAGGGGGTAAGCGGGGCGGCCCGTGAGGCCTGCCTGACTTACTTCTTCTTGCCCGCGATGGGCTTCGCCTTGCCCTTGCGGGTACGGGCATTGGTATGCGTGCGCTGACCGCGAACGGGCAGGCCATTACGATGACGAAGACCGCGATAGGACCGCAGATCCATCAGGCGCTTGATATTCATCGCAGTGGTGCGACGAAGATCACCTTCGACGGTGTGGTCAGCGTCGATCGTCTCACGGATCTGGAGGACTTCAGCGTCCGAAAGATCCTGCACCCGGCGGGTGTGGTCGATACCAAGCTTGTC
>NCJP01000093.1 GCA_002278985.1 Erythrobacter sp. 34-65-8 | reverse complement strand
CCGTGGATGGCACCGGCTGTGGCCGGGGCCTTCGCCATTGCAGCTCTGGTCTGCTTCTGCCTCCCGCCAATCCTGGGTGCAGGCGCCGGCGTTCTGGCAACCCTGATCGCCTATTGCAGCCGCTATTTCGTTGCCTGGGAGAAGGCTGACGAGCGCGATCAGCACGTGGCCTTTGCCTTGGGATCCGCCATCGTCGCAGCCACCGGCTTGCTGGCCGGAACCGGTATCGGCCTCTGGCTGTTTTATGGCGAACTCGATGTGCGGCTGGCGGTGGCCGTGATGGTGACGATCAACGCCGTCTTCGCCACGGTGCTGAGCGGGCGCACCCCACTGCAATTCGCCGCCAAGCTGGCCTGCTGGTTGCCCATCGTGATCCTTGACGGCAGCATCTTTGCCTTTGCCGGCCTGGCACTGGCAACGGCCGTGTCAGCCGCTATCGCGCGCTATCAGTCGCAACTCGACCGCCGCAACGAGATGGAAGAGGAAGCCAAGGCGCGTGTGCGCGACCGCGCCCAGAGCATCCTCGCGGATTACGAGGAAACCGGGCAGGGGTGGTTCTGGGAAACCGACCGGCGCGGCCAGTTGACCTACCTCTCGACCTCAGTTGCCCGGACGCTGGGCAGAAGCAAGAAGGACCTGATTGGCCGGCCTCTGATCCAGCTGTTTGATCTGGCCGATAACAGCGCGGAAGGCGAGCGGACGCTGACCTTTCATCTCTCCGCCCGATCTTCGTTCCAGGATCTGGCCGTGCGAGCAGCGGTCCGCGGCGAAGAACGCTGGTGGTCCGTCAACGGGCGTCCGGTCTATGACGGCTTCCGCAATTTCTGCGGCTTTCGCGGTTCGGGCACCGATCTGACCGAAAAGAAGCGCAGCCAGGAAAACGCCACCAGGCTGGCCCAGTTCGATTCTCTCACCGGGCTCGCCAACCGGCACAACATGTCGCAGATGCTGGAAAAGATCCTCGCCAGCCCGCACGAGCGAGATCGCGAGTGCGCCATCATGCTGCTCGATCTCGACCGGTTCAAGAATGTCAACGATACGCTCGGCCATCCCGCTGGCGATGCCCTGCTCAAGCAGGTGGCCCATCGCCTCCAGCGGACAGTCGGCAAGATGGGCCAGTGTGGCCGCCTCGGGGGGGACGAGTTCAAGGTTATCATTCCCGGCCGCACGCCTCTGGAGCGGCTTGGCGAACTGGCCCACGAAATCATCCGGTCGCTGTCTCAGCCCTATTCGATCGAGGGCCAGCGCGTGGTTATCGGGGCGTCCGTCGGCATCGCGGTCTCGCCCGACAACGGGATGAACAGCGAAACCATCATTCGCAATGCCGACCTTGCGCTCTATGCGGCAAAAGACGGCGGCCGCGGGCGCTACCACTTCTTCTCCGAAGACCTCCATTCCAAGGCGGAGGAACGCAACCAGCTGGAACAGGACCTGCGCGATGCCATCGCGAATGGCGGGCTGGAGCTGCATTACCAGCCGGTCGTCGATGTCGCCTCGGAGCAGATCAGCGGCTTTGAAGCCCTGCTGCGCTGGAACCATCCGGTCCAGGGGTGGATGTCGCCTGACCGGTTCATCCCGGTCGCAGAGGACGCAGGCCTGATTTCGGCGATTGGCGAATGGGCGCTCCGTACTGCCTGCCACGATCTGGCGCGCTGGCCGGAATCCATCCGCTGTGCCGTCAACGTTTCAACCTTGCAGTTCGGCAATCCGCAGTTTGCGACGGTTGTGACCAATGCCATTGCCCAGGCGCGGATCGACCCGGCCCGGCTCGAGCTCGAGATTACCGAGAGTGTCTTCCTGAGCGATGACCATGGCACGGATGCCATGTTTGCCGCCTTGAAGCGCATCGGTGTGCGGCTGGCGCTTGATGACTTCGGTACCGGCTACTCTTCGCTGGGCTATCTCAAGCGGGCACCGTTCGACAAGATCAAGATCGACCAGAGCTTCGTGCGCGGGGCGACCCAGCCAGGCAGCCGCAACGGTGCGATCATTGCCTCGATCACTGGCTTGGCCCAGTCGCTTGGCATGGACACCACCGCTGAAGGGGTGGAGACCCTAGACGAACTGGAACTGGTGCGGCGCTATGGCTGCAGCCACATTCAGGGATACGTCTATGCGAAGCCGATGAGCAGTGCCGACGCAACGGCGCGGCTGCAACAGGGGCTGGCGATTGTCGCCAGCGGACCGCGCTCTGCCCGGGCAAAGCGGTTCACTATGCTGCGCAAGGTCGTGCTGGAACACGGCGGGCACTATTATCAGGGCACGATCCGCAACATGTCGATGAGCGGGGCCATGGTCGAAGGGCTGTGGAACGTGCCGGTGGGAACCCAGTTCAATATCGCGATCACCGAAGCCTTCACCATCGTCGCCACCAGCCGGTGGAGCGAGGAGGACCGGATGGGCGTGGAGTTTGCCCGGCCACTCGATGTCGAGGAAGACGGCACCATTTCTCTGCTCGCCTGGGAAAAGAAGGGCTTGTTGTCGAGAACCGGCTAGCGCGGCCTGCCCGGCTGTTTAGCGCTGCATTAACCAGTGCCTGATAGCACCGTCCTGAACGAAAGCCCGAAGGTCGCAAACACTTGGGAACAGTCTAGCGAGGACAGCAGCCAATGGCCATCAAGGCCCTCTTCTCACGCAAGGCCGGCCAGCCAGCCGACGGCTTTGGCGCGTCCGACGAACAGAAGGGGCTGCGGCCGATCGACAAGCGCGATGCCGAACGGCGGCTGGCGCTGCTCGACAGCTTCGAAGAATCGGGCATTGGCTGGTTCTGGGCCACCGATGGGCTGGGCCGCCTTATCTATCTGTCCGAACACGCCATTCACCAGATCGGCCTGGAACATGGCACGCTGATGGGCAAGGGCGTGGCGACCCTGTTCAGCACCGATCCGCTGGACGAAGCCGAAGACAAGCGCCGTCCGCTGGGATTCCTGCTCAGCGCCCGCAACACCATTGCCGACCTGCCGGTCCGGGTGGCGATCGATGATCGCGAGGTATGGTGGTCGATTACCGGAAAGCCGCAATTTGACGCGCAGGGCGAGTTCCTGGGCTACCGCGGCTCAGCCAAGGACATCTCGGCCGAAATCGTCCGCCAGCGTGATGCGGCGCGGCTGGCGCAGTACGATTCCCTGACAGGCCTGTCGAACCGCCACCGGATGACCAGCCGGCTGACCGCGACCCTGACGGCCTATCGGTCGGCCAAGCGCAGTTGCGCGCTGCTGATGATGGATCTCGACCGGTTCAAGCATGTCAACGATACGCTTGGCCATCCCGCCGGCGATGAATTGCTGCGGCAAGTGGCGCAGCGGCTCCAGACCATCGTCGGCAAGCGCGGGGAGATCGGCCGCCTTGGCGGAGACGAGTTCCAGGTGATCCTGCCTGACATGGATGATCGGGGCCAGTTGGGCGAACTGGCGGGCCGGCTGATCCAGATGGTTTCGCAGCCCTATTCGGTCGAAGGAAGCCGGGCCATCATCGGCGCGTCGGTGGGGATTGCCATCGCGCCCTACGACGGCCTCGAGACCGACGATCTGGTCAGCAGCGCCGACCTGGCACTCTATGCTGCCAAAGGCGGCGGACGTGGCCAGTTCCGGTTCTATTCGGCGGAACTCAAGGATGGTGCACGCCTGCGCAAGCAGATCGAGGAAGACTTGCGCGACGCGCTCCATCGTGACGAGATGAGCCTGCGCTTCCAGCCGATCGTGCGGGCCTCGGACGGGCTGGTGACCTGTTTCGAAGCCTTGCTGGACTGGCATCACCCCGATCGGGGACGCATCCGGCCCGATCTGTTCATCCCGATTGCCGAGGAAACCTCGATCATCAACGATCTGGGCGAATGGGCCATGCGCAAGGCGTGCAGCTGCGCCAGTGAATGGCCCGGCGATTTGCGGGTCGCGGTCAACGTTTCGGCCATTCAGTTCACCACCAGTGATGTGCCGGCGATGGTGCAACGCGCGCTTGCTGCGACCGGACTGGATCCTGCGCGGCTGGAAATCGAGCTGACTGAGTCCGTCTTCATGGGGGACCAGCAATCGGTCCAGGACACGTTCCTGCGCCTCAAGAAAATTGGTGTGCGCCTGGCGCTGGACGATTTCGGTACCGGCTATTCGTCGCTCAGCTACCTGCGCCATGCCCCGTTCGACAAGATCAAGATCGACCGCAGCTTCGTGCGCGGGGCAGCGGAGAGGGGCAACAACAACCCCGCGATCATCAAGGCGATTGTCAGCCTGGCCGAAGCGCTGAACATGGAAACGGTGTCCGAAGGGGTCGAGGCCATGGACGAGCTCGAACTGGTAACGAGGCTCGGCACCAGCCACGTCCAAGGCTATATCTACAGTCAGCCGACCGCGCATGAAAACGTGCTCGAACGGCTCGCGCGGGGCGAACTGCTATACGACGCGGTCGGGCCAGCTTATCATCGCGCGGATCGCAGGAGCACCTATCGCAAGGTCGGGGTAATCCACGAAGATCACCGTTATGATGCGGTGATGCGAAACCTTTCCCGTACCGGCGCGCGGATCGAGGGGCTGCTCAACGTTCCGCTCGGCACTCCACTGGTCGTTGACTTTGGCGAAGGGCAACTCGCAGTGGCCACGGTTCGCCGGTCCGAAGGGCATGTTCAGGGGCTTGAGTTTGAAACCCCGCTCGTCAGCGATGGCGCGGACGGGCTTTGCACCCGTCACCGTGTTTCCCCTTATTCGCTGGCTGCAGCGGGAATGCCGCTCGCAGCCTTGCCGCCGGGTTACTACCCCCTGGTCCAGAGTGCCAGCGATGCCGATTCCAAGTCACGGCCGGCTTTCATGCAGGTGGATTTGTCGCATCAGGGAATGCGCAGCGCCTGACCCCGCCATCGGTTGCTGACAGCGCCGCAGGGTGGCGCTAAGGGCGCGGGATGACTGAGCTCTCCCGCATTCGCAACTTTTCCATCATCGCGCATATCGACCATGGCAAGTCCACGCTGGCCGACCGGCTGATCCAGGCTACCGGCGGGCTGACCGACCGCGAGATGTCCGAGCAAGTCCTTGATAACATGGACATCGAGAAAGAACGCGGGATCACCATCAAGGCCCAGACCGTCCGCCTCAACTACACCGCGAGCGACGGCGAGACCTACGAGCTCAACCTCATGGACACCCCCGGCCATGTCGACTTCGCCTACGAAGTCTCCCGCTCCCTCGCCGCGTGCGAAGGCGCGCTGCTGGTGGTCGACGCCGCGCAGGGGGTCGAGGCCCAGACCCTCGCCAACGTCTACCAGTCGATCGAGCACGACCACGAGATCGTCCCCGTCATCAACAAGATCGACCT
Source organism: Erythrobacter sp. 34-65-8 (assembly GCA_002278985.1). Classification (GTDB taxonomy): domain Bacteria; phylum Pseudomonadota; class Alphaproteobacteria; order Sphingomonadales; family Sphingomonadaceae; genus 34-65-8. Next base: position 1,284 of record NCJP01000093.1, on the reverse strand, counting down.
CCCCGCCGCCGAGCCGGAGAAAGTCCGCGCCGAGATCGAGGACATCATCGGCCTCGATGCGTCCGAGGCGGTGATGACCAGCGCCAAGTCCGGCATCGGCATCGCCGACGTGCTGGAGGCGATCGTGAAGAAGATCCCCCCGCCCAAGGGTGACCGCGCCGCGCCGCTCAAGGCCATGCTGGTCGACAGCTGGTACGATCCCTACCTCGGCGTGGTCATCCTCGTCCGGGTGATCGACGGGGTCATCAGGAAGGGCCTCAACGTCAAGTTCATGCAGGGCGGCACCGACCACCTGGTTGACCGGGTCGGCTGCTTCACCCCCAAGCGCACCGACCTGCCGGAACTCGGCCCGGGCGAGATCGGCTTCATCACCGCGCAGATCAAGGAAGTAGAGCAGGCCCGCGTCGGGGACACGATCACCACGGTCAAGGGCGGGGCGACCCAGGCGCTGGCGGGCTACAAGGAAGTCCAGCCGGTGGTGTTCTGCGGCATCTTCCCCACCGACGCGGCCGATTTCGAAAAGCTGCGCGAATCGATCGGCAAACTGAAGCTCAACGACGCCAGCTTCTCCTACGAGATGGAATCGAGCGCCGCGCTGGGCTTCGGCTTCCGCTGCGGCTTCCTCGGCCTGCTGCACCTGGAAATCATCCAGGAACGGCTGACCCGCGAGTACGATCTCGACCTCATCACCACCGCGCCCTCGGTCGAATACCGGCTCCAGCTCAGCAAGAGCCGCACCGATGACGCGCGCGAGCTGATGATCCACAACCCGGCTGACTGGCCCGACCAGAACCGGATCGACAGCGTGGAGGAGCCGTGGATCAAGGCGACCATCTACACCCCCGATGAATACCTCGGCTCGATCCTCAAGCTGTGCCAGGATCGGCGCGGTATCCAGACCGGCCTCACCTATGTCGGCGGGCGGGCGCAGGTCAGTTACGAGCTGCCGCTGAACGAAGTGGTGTTCGACTTCTATGACCGCCTGAAATCGATCAGCCGCGGCTATGCCAGCTTCGATTACGAAGCGATCGGCCTGCGCGAAGGGGACCTGGTCAAGATGACCATCATGGTCAACGCCGAAGCGGTCGACGCGCTCAGCATGATCGTCCACCGCGCCAATGCCGAGGCCCGCGGGCGCGGCATGTGCGAGCGCCTGAAAGACCTGATCCCGCGCCACCTGTTCAAGATCCCGATCCAGGCCGCGCTGGGCGGCAAGGTGATCGCCCGCGAAACCATCGCCGCGCTGCGGAAAGACGTGACCGCCAAGTGCTATGGCGGGGACAT
>NCJP01000092.1 GCA_002278985.1 Erythrobacter sp. 34-65-8 | reverse complement strand
CTTGGCGGTACCGCCCAGCTTGAACACCAGCAGGCGGCTGAGGTTCTGCACCGGCTTCAATCGGTCGATCAGCTCGCCGTCGACCGACAGGGCATAGGCGCCGCCCCAGCCGGCCAGCACCGCGACATACTGTTCGCCGTTGACCGTGTAGGTGATCGGCGGGGCCACCACGCCGGTCTGCGCGGGGAAGCTCCACAACTTCTTGCCGTCCCTGGCGCTGTAGGCGTTGAACTCGCTCCCGGCGGTGCCCTGGAACACCAGTCCGCCTCCGGTTGCCAGCAGGCCGCCGTTCCAGGGGCCGGGGTGCGGCACGGTCCAGCGGGCCTTCTGTGCCACCGGGTCCCATGCCACCAGCATGCCCTTCAATGTGCCCGCGACCTCCTTGCGAATGCCGAGATCGGGCGGCAGGTCGCCCGCGCCGAGATCGAACCCGACGTTGAAGCCGCGCTTGCGATCGGGCTTCCAGTTCGCTTCCGGCGCATAGGCCATCGCTGCCTCGAATGCCGGGATGTAGACCAGGTTCTCGCCCGGGTGGTAGGCCATCGGGTGCCAGTTGTGCCCGCCCAGCGCGCCGGGGGTGACGATTGCAGGCTTGCCGGTCTTGTCCACCCGCGTTTCCGGGTTTTCGATCGGGCGACCGGTTTTCTGGTCGATCCCGCTGGCCCAGTTGACCGTGACATAGGGCTGGGCGCTGATGAACGCGCCCGTCTCGCGGTCGATCACGTAGAAGAACCCGTTCTTCGGCGCCTGCATCAGCACCTTGCGCGGTTTTCCGCCGATTTCCATGTCGGCCAGCATGATGTGCTGGGTCGCGGTATAGTCCCAGGTTTCGCCCGGCGTGGTCTGGTAATGCCACACATATTCGCCGGTCCCCGGCCGGATGGCGACGATGCTGGAGAGGTAGAGGTTGTCGCCTTCGCCGGTGCCGTCCGCACCCGGGCTGCGATAGGCGCGGTTCCACGGGCTTCCGTTGCCGACCCCGATATAGAGCAGGTCCAGCTCCGGATCGTAGGCCATCGAATCCCACACCGTGCCGCCGCCGCCGATGTTCCAGTATTCGCCGCTCCATGTTTCAGCGGCTTTCTTGAGGTATTCCGGATCATCGTCAGACGGCTGGTCGGGCACGGTGTAGAACCGCCACAGCTCCTCGCCGTCGGCCACATCATAGGCGGCGACATAGCCGCGCACGCCGAACTCCGCCCCGCCATTGCCGATGATGACCTTGCCGTCGATCACGCGCGGCGCGCCGGTGATTGTGTAGCTCTGCGACTGGTCGACAGTGACCTTTTCCCACTCGACTGCGCCGGTTTCGCGATTCAGCGCGATCAGCCGCCCGTCGAGCGTGCCGAGGAAGAGCCGGTCTCCCCAGGTGGCGAGGCCCCGGTTGACCACGTCGCAGCAGGCCTTGACCGCGGTTTCGCCCGGCACCTTGGGATCGTATTCCCACAACAGCTTGCCGGTGGCGGCATCGAAGGCCTTCACCTTGCTCCATGCGGTGGTGAGATAGAGCTTGCCGTCGAGCACCAGCGGGGTGGCCTCCTGCCCGCGCGCGGTGTCCATGTCAGCCGACCAGGCGAGGCCGAGCTCGCCGACATTGTCCGTGTTCACGGCATCGAGCGGAGAATAGCGCTGCTCGGAATAGGTCCGCCCGTGGGTGATCCAGTTGGCCGTATCGGCATCGGCGGCCAGCAGTCGGGCCATGTCGATCCCGCCTTCCGGCATGCTGGTATCCTTGCAGCTGCCCAGAACCAGCGTTGATGTGACCAGCGTGAGCGCCGCCGCGATTGCGAACCTTTTCATCCCGTCCTCTCCCCTTCTGGCGACTCTACCGGTCGCGCTTTGAAACCTTTCTTGCCCGCTCGCACAGCGCTTGTCCATTGCTCCAAAATGATGGAACAGTGACAGGCGGCCTGCGTTCAGGCGGGAAGACAACACGGGAGCGGCGACGATGTGCAATGAGGAACAGCTGACACGTTGGGCCCGCGAAGGCCTGAGCCGCCGCCAGTTCGGCGCGCTGGGCGTGATGGCGGTCGCAGGAGCAGCCTGCGCGCCGGTCGCAGGGGATGACAGCGCAATAACCCTGCCAGCCATGGCCGAGCGCGATGTCGCATTCACGACCGCCAGCGGCACGATGGACGGCTGGTTCGTCCATCCGATGACGAGGCCTGCACCGGCGGTCATCCTGTGGCCCGATATTGCCGGGTTGCGCGAAAGCAAGAAGGACATTGCCCGTCGGTTGGCCGGGCGCGGCTATGCCACGCTGGTGCTCAACCAGTACTACCGCGACACCAGGGCGCCGATCTGGACCGACTTTGCCGACTTTGCCGGAAACGGCGGATGGGACCGGGCGCGGGCCATGCGCGGCAAGCTGACCGCAGAAGCGATCATGTCCGACGCCCGCGCGGCAGTGGCCTGGCTCGACCCGCAGGAGGAAGTCGACACCGCGCGCGGGATCGGATCGCAGGGATACTGCATGGGCGGCCCCTTCGCGGTGTGGACAGCGGCGGCCGTGCCGGACCGGGTCAGGGCGGCGGCCAGCTTCCATGGCGGCGGACTGGTGCGGGCAGGGGAGCCATTGAGCCCGCACGCCCAGATGCCGGGTACAAAGGTAGGTTTCCTGATCGCCGTGGCCCGCGATGACCACGCCAAGGCACCTGCGGACACCGAGGTTTTGCAGGCGCTTGCCGAGAAGATCGGGCGCGGCTCAACCACGCAGGTATACGATGGCGACCACGGTTGGACCGTGCCGGACAGCCCGGCTTACGCGCCTGCAGCAGAAGCCGCATCCTGGGATGATCTGATGCGGCTCTACGCTGCCAACCTGTAGCGTCAGATAAAGCCGAGCGCGCTGAGCTTGGCCGAAAGGCCTGCCTCGTCGAACGGCTTGACGATCCAGTCATCTGCGCCCGCGCCAATCCCGCGGTGAATGTCCTGCGCCCCTGATTTGGAGGTGCAGAAGATCACCCGGGTGTTCTCGGCGCCGGGCAGGGCGCGTAGCGCGGCCACGAATTCCGGGCCGGTCATGACCGGCATGTCCCAGTCGGTCAGGACCAGGTCGGGCATGGCTGCACGGCAGCGGGCAATCGCTTCCTCGCCGTTTTCCGCCTCTGCGACCACGAAGCCGTGCTGTTCCGCCATGCGCCGTGCGACCTTGCGGATCATCCGCGAATCGTCGACCACCAGGCAGGTGAGCGCCGCCGCTGCAACCGGGGCGCTGCTGGAGGCCGCCGCGCGGGCAGCCGCAACTGCCGCAGCTACGGCATCGGCCTGGCTCTGGGCGGGCACAGGCTGGTCTGTTACCGGCGGAGCGGCGGGCTCGACCAGGCTCAGGTTGCGCTTGATCAGGTTCTCCACGGGGCGATCTCCTGACGGGGGGCCAGGCTGGCGAAGGCAGCCGGTGCCTGCTGGCGCAAAGGTGGACCAGGTACCGCAACCTCGGGCGCAAGGCGGGCCGCTTCGCTCTCGGTCATGCAGACATGAAGGAAAGGGACCCAGACATCGCCGAACTCGGCCTTCTGGTACCACACGTCGAGCACGTCGTAGCTGGCCCAGCAGCCGTCAGGCTCGCGCAGACGCAGACCTTCGCCGATGCGTGGCACGGTGGCAAAGCGCAGCCGCTCCTGCGTCTGGTGCGTTTCGTTCTGGACTTCGATTTCGATCACAGCGTCGCCCCGATTGCCTGACCATGCAGGGCTAGCGGCAATTCCTTGCCGAATTGCAAACCGCGCGCGCCGCGTTACAAAAGATCTACTTACCTTTGCGAGGATATCAGCCATGCTCGAACTGCTCGTCGCCATCGTTTTTCTGACGGTGGTCTTCATGATCATGGGCGTGCGCGTGGTGCGCCAGGGCTATGTCTATACGATCGAGCGGCTCGGCAAGTTCACGCTCGCCGCCCAGCCCGGTCTCCATGTGATCATCCCCTTCGTCGACCGGGTCGGGCAGAAGGTGAACGTGATGGAGCAGGTGCTCGACATTCCGGGGCAGGAGATCATCACCGCCGACAATGCCATGGTCGGGGTTGATGCGGTGGTTTTCTTCCAGGTGCTGGACGCTGGCAAGGCGGCCTACGAAGTATCCAATCTGTACCAGGCGATCATGGCGCTCACCACCACCAACCTGCGCACCGTGATGGGCAGCATGGATCTGGATGAAACCCTGTCGAAGCGGGACGAGATCAACGCGCGCCTGCTGTCCGTGGTCGATCACGCGACCTCGCCCTGGGGCGTCAAGATCACCCGGGTCGAGATCAAGGATATCCGGCCGCCGCTCGATATTTCCGAAGCCATGGCGCGGCAGATGAAGGCCGAGCGCCTCAAGCGTGCCGAAATCCTCGAGGCCGAGGGTGCCCGTGCCAGCCAGATCCTGCGCGCCGAGGGCGAGAAGCAGTCCGCCATTCTGGAAGCCGAGGGGCGCCGCGAGGCCGCCTTCCGCGATGCCGAAGCGCGCGAGCGCGAAGCCGAGGCCGAAGCCAAGGCGACCCAGATGGTGAGCGATGCCATCGCCGGATCGGGCTCACAGGCAATCAACTACTTCGTTGCCCAGGAATACACCAAGGCGATCGGCAAGTTTGCCGACAGCAAGAACGCCAAGACCATCCTGTTCCCGGTCGAGGCAACGCAGCTGATCGGCTCGCTTGGCGGCATCGGAGAGCTGGTGCGTGATGCCATCGGGGGGCCGGGTAGCGGCCCGGCGAACCCGGCCAGTCCCGCCCGTCCCCCTGCCCGGCCGGGCGTGCCGCCCGCTGGCGGAGAGCGTTGATGGGCTGGCTGGGCGAAATCGCGCCGCATTACGTCTGGCTGGCGCTGGGCCTGTTTCTGGCTGCGGCGGAAATTCTGGTGCCGGGCTTCTTCCTGATGTGGCTGGCTGGCGCGGCTATCCTGACCGGGCTGGTCGCCTGGTCCCTGCCGATCGGCGTGCCCCTTCAGATCATCGTTTTCGCGGTCAGCGCCTTCATCGCGGTGTTTGCCGGGCGGCGCCTCATCAAGGATCATCCGGTCCACGAAGCCGACCCCAAGATGAACCGGCGCGGGTTGCGGATGGCGGGGGAAACCGCAGTGGTGGTCGAAGCGCTTGAAGGCGGATCAGGACGCGTCCGGCACGGAGACAGCGAATGGCTGGCCCGCGGCGCCGACCTGCCGGTCGGCACGCGGGTCCGGATTACCGGCAGCGACGGTTCCGTCCTGCTGGTCGAACCGCTTGGCTAGCGTGGCCTGCTAGGTCATCTTCGCGCGGCCGGTGAAGCGGCCGTGCTTGCGGTATCGCTCCATCCACCGATCGAGAAACAGGTCAAGCGGCTTGGGCTCGATGCCCAGTGCGGCAAAGCCCGGCAAGGCGCCTGACGGTACGCTGCCATCCTGCAGCATGATCCACTGATCGCGCCCCATCGGGGTGCCGGGCAGGGCGGCAAACAGGCCCGAAAGCGAATCGGGCACCGGCAGGAAGGTGCGGCTGCGTTGCTGCCCCGCGGCAATGCGCTGATTGAGCTCGAGCATGGTGAGCGTTTCCGGCCCGCCCAGTTCGAATGTCTTGCCGCCATGCCGCGCCGGATCGAGCAGGGCTGCCGCAACGGCTTCGGCCAGATCGTCGACATGGAGTGGCTGGAGGCGCGACTGCGGTCCGAACACCGGCAGCACCGGGGACATCCGGATCAGGCCGGCGAACATGTTGATGAAGGTGTCCTCCTCGCCGAACACCACCGAGGGCCGCAGGATGGTCGCCGCAGGAAATGCCTCCAGCACCAGGCGCTCACCCAGTGCCTTGGCCCGGGCATATCCGGACTCGCTGCCGGCGTCGGCCCCGATCGCGCTGACATGGACCATGGCGCGCGTGCCCCCGGCTGCTGCCAGCCGCGCGATCCGGCCTGCGGCATCGCCCATCAGGGCCTTCAGATCGCCGTCAAACGCGCCGACCAGGTTGACCACGGCATCGGCACCATAGAGCGCGCCCGCCACACTGGCCTCGTCACGGATGTCGCACCGCAGGAACTGGATCTGGCCAAGGTTGGCGAGGGGCTTCATCCGCAGCGCGCGCTCTGGTCGGCGGCTGGCGATGCGGAGGCGCGCTCCGCAAGCCAGCAGGGCCTGGGCGACATGGGTGCCGATAAAGCCGCTGCCGCCGAAAACGGTGACGACGCGGTCCTTCAGGATGCCAGTCTGAGTCATGGTCTGTTCCGGTCAAGTGGAGGGCCGCCCTGCGCGGCCTGTCGGCTTGCGCCCATGCCGCAACGCGCGCCTCGCCGCAACCGCTGCAATATGCTTGGCGAATGCACATTGACAGAGGCCCCCCGGCTTCGCTAGTGGCGCCGCCTACCCGCGGCCCGGCTTCGATGTCCGGCGTCGCTCCGGTGCCCAGATGGCGGAATTGGTAGACGCACCAGCTTCAGGTGCTGGCGCTCGCAAGGGCGTGGAGGTTCGAGTCCTCTTCTGGGCACCATTTGTTCTTCTCACGTTCTCCCAAATAATCTATAAAACCCGCAGAAATCCTAGGGATTTGGCCCTTGGATCGTTCCGGATCGTCCCGCCTGTTCTCGGGGGTTCCAGACACTTTTGTGGGCCTTTTGAGGCCGTTTCGCAAAGGCCCAGATGAAAAGGCCCCCACATGCCGCTGACAGATACTCGCCTCCGCGC
>NCJP01000333.1 GCA_002278985.1 Erythrobacter sp. 34-65-8 | reverse complement strand
TTCGGTCACGCCATTGCCCGGAAAGGCGACGACGTAACGCGGATTGAGCGAGAGCATCTGCTCGTTGCGCTTGAACCCGGCGCGGGCACCAAGCCGACGATCGAGCGAATAGGTCAACTGCTGGACCTCGCGGCGCTCGGCCCAGCTCGCGGCGAGGCGATCGGCACCCTTGCCGTCGCCGCCATGGACCAGGAAGAGATCGGGAACCGCATCGCGAACCTTGTCCAGCGTCGCCCAGATATTGTCGGCGTAGGCGCGCGCGTCTTCGGCGCTCTCGAAGGTCTGACGACCACCGGCAAAGACGATTGGAGTTCCTTCCGGGATAAGGGCGTGACGCCGGTTCTCGGCGCGTGCGCGAAGGAAATCGCGGGCATCAATGACGGCCGAAGTGAGATTGCGCGAATGGCTCGCGCGCGACCCGGAGACGGGCTTCCACGAGGAACCGGTCTCGTCGCGGTATAGTGCTGCCGCCGCCTCACGCATCTGCTCAAAGGCCAGCATGCTGGCTTCGGCAGCCTGCGCACGTTCGACCTGCTCTTCCAGATTGCTCGAGTGCACTTCGGAGCCATCGGCTGATGCGAGGAGGACCCGGATCTCGTCGCTGGCCCGGTCGAGCTGAGCGGACTTCCGGCTGGCGGCACGGTGAAAGAGATTGACCATGCCCCAGGCAATGTCCTCGGCATCAGCTTCCAGTGCCGTGTCGGAAAACATCGCGAAAAGGTCGGACCATACGGCGCCAAGCGTCTGGTCGATCGCGTCCTCGCAGGGAAAGTCGGTTTCCTTGAAGGGAGCCGGCCTGATGCTAAGGCCTGAAAGGTCAAGGCCGTTCAATTGGTCGAGGAAGCTGTCGTACATGGGGTGTCTCCTGATCGTGCGGACAGGGAGAGGAGGCACCATTGCCTCGGCCCTGTCCGCCGGAGCCCGATCAGGGCCGGGACAAGGGGCGTAACGCACCGCGCAGCGGGAAACCTGCGGCCCTAGGCTGGCGCGGGCAACACGGGCCGACGGGCCGCAGGTTGCGGCGCGCGCCGACCGGCCCAAGGGCCTCTCCCGGCGGTCAGGGATGAGGCAGGATCAGGACCCGGTGTCGCAAGCAGATCGGGAGCGCTCGAAGATCGCTTCGCCATTTGAGAAACGCCCGACCAGGCGCAGTTCACCGAACAGGTCGATGAACCTTCCCGAGACCTGGCCAAGCCAGTGCCGTGCCCGTGCTGTTCGTGGGTTGTAGAAATCGGCCTCCCAGTACCGGGCATCGTCACGTTCGGCGAGCCAGATCGCCGCGATCCCACAATAGGTCGATATGCCGCAATCGGCGAATGCGTTGCGCAGGAGGATGCGATCCTCGCGGCCGCGCCATCCATCGAAGCGCTGAAAGGAAGGAAAGGCCGCCTTCGCGGCATCGATGACCTCGTCGACGAGGCACTCGTAGACCCAGTCGATATCTTCGTCTTCGCCGTCATCGAGT
>NCJP01000332.1 GCA_002278985.1 Erythrobacter sp. 34-65-8 | reverse complement strand
TTCGCCCGCGACCTGTGGCTGCTGGCGATCTTCGGCATGGGCCTGGTCACCGGGGCCTCGCCGCTGATGGCGAGCGAGATCGGGCGCATGCCCCATTCGGTCCGCGACGTGCGCCGCAGTGTGCGCCAGTCACTCTGGCTGGTGGCATTCCTGACACCGTTCATCCTGTTCACCCTGTGGCACACCGGCCCGATCCTGCGGGCGATGGGGCAGGAGGCAGCGCTGGCGGACGCGGCGCAGGCCTATGTCCGCGCCTACATGTGGTCGATCCCGCTGTTCCTGTTCACGCTGTGCCTGCGCAATTTCCTGGCTGCGGTGGAGCGGCCGATCTGGTCGCTGGTTACCGGCGTGGCCGGGGTGCTGGCCAACGTGCTGTTCAACTACGGCCTGATCTTCGGCAACTTCGGCCTGCCGGCGCTCGGCCTGGTCGGGGCCGGGGTCGCCAGCGTGCTGACCAATGCGCTGATGCTGGCCCTGATTGTCCTGGTCATCACGCATGACCGCCGCTTCCGGCGCTACCACCTCCTCGGGCGCTGGTGGCGCAGCGACTGGCCGCGCCTGTGCCAGATGGTGCGGCTGGGCCTGCCGATCGGCGTCAGCCACGCGTTCGAGGCCGGGGTGTTCACCGCCGCCGTGATCCTGATGGGCTGGATTTCCACCGCTGCCGTGGCCGCCCACGCGGTGGCGCTGCAGCTTGCCAGCCTGACCTTCATGGTGCCGATGGGCCTGGCCCAGGCCGCCACCGTGCGGGTCGGCATCGGCCATGGCCGGCGCGACCGCGAGCATATCCGCCGCGCGGGGTGGACCAGCTACCTGCTGGGGACCGGGTTCATGGCGATGATGGCGCTGGCAATGATCGCCATGCCGGAAACGCTGACCGGCCTGTTCATCGACCGGACCAACCCCGCCAACGCCGAAGTCGCAACCCTGGCGGTCAGCTTCCTGCTGGTCGCCGCCCTGTTCCAGGTGGTCGACGGGGCACAGGTGGTGGGCGCGGGCATGCTGCGCGGGCTGCACGATACTTTCGTGCCGATGCTGTTCGCGCTGCTGGGCTACTGGGTGATCGGCATCGGCCTTGGCGCGTGGCTGGCGTTCGAGCAGGGCTGGGGCGGGGTCGGGATCTGGACCGGGCTTGCCGCCGGGCTGGGGATCGTGGCGGTGCTGATGCTCGGGCGCTGGCTGCTGCGCTACAGGCTGGGCCTGGTGGGTCAATGGCCCGATCCGACGGCGCGCGGCTGAGCCCTGCCCGGCCGCGAAATTTTTTCCTGCCTGCCGCTGTTGACTCGCACCGGCCCCGCCCCCACATGCGGCTCGCTGGCACTCTCGCAGGGAGAGTGCCAAGGCACATTCACATTCAACAGGAAAGGTCATTACAATGGCATTTCGTCCACTGCACGACCGCGTGCTGGTCCGGCGCATCGAAGCCGAAGAAAAGACCGCCGGGGGCATCATCATCCCCGACAACGCCAAGGAAAAGCC
>NCJP01000091.1 GCA_002278985.1 Erythrobacter sp. 34-65-8 | reverse complement strand
CCCATCAGGACCACGGCGGCGCCCAGGGTGCGGGCGGCCTCGGCCAGCAGCCTGTGGCGAGCCGCCCGGGCGGCGGCCGGCAGGCCCGTCGCGGGCTTGGGGCCGGTCCAGGACAGCCTTTGGAAGGCGAGGCCCAGGTCCTGGGCGATCCCCTGGCAGTGGACGGCCCAGCCGCCAGAGGGCGCCTGTAGCCCATGGTCCACATGCAGGACGATCAGACGCCGCCCCCGCGCCTGCGCCCAGGCGCGCGCAGCCAGCAGCAGGGCCAGGCTGTCACCCCCGCCGGAATAGGCGACGGCCAAGGGTGCGGCCGAGGTGGCGCTCAGGTGGGCGTCAAACTCGTCCCTGGCCAGGCCGAAGTCTGGCGCAGGGTCTGGTCCGGCGTCTAGCCGCACCGGGCCTGGGTGCGCGCCGCGCTCGCCCTGGACTTGATGGACGGCGCAGCAGAGGGGTAGCGCCGCGATAGCTCGGCCAGGGCCTGGCAGGCCTCGGGATTACGGCCGAGCGCGATCAGGGAGCGGGACAGCTCGAGCACCCCGTCGGGCGCCCAGGCCGTCGTCGGCCACCCTCGAATGGCGGCGATGAAGGCGCTGGCGGCTTCAGCATCTGCGCCCCGGACCACCAGGGTCTTGCCCAGCCAGTAGTTCGCCTCAGGCGCCAGGCTGGCGTCTGGATGGGTGGATACGAAGGCCTCAAAGGCGGACTCGGCGCCATCATAGTCGCCGCTGAGCATCAGACCCCGGGCGCGGTCGAAATCGGCCTGAGGCGAGCCGCCGCCGCTGACGCTCGGGGGTGGTCCTGAGAAGCCGGACGGCGCCCCGTCGTTGGCGGGCGGAACGCCGGTGAAGACCTCAAGAGCGGCGATCTTCTGGTTCATGGCCGCCAGCTGGCTTTCCAGGGCGGCGGCCTTGTCCCGGCTCTGGCGGAGTTCGAAATTCGTGGTCTCGAGTTGGCCGGTCAGCCGGGTGATGACGCTCTCCAGATCGGTGAGTCGGCGGTTCAGGTCCTCGATCCGATAGTCGGTCTCGGCGGGCTGGACGACGACCGGGCGGCCGGTGTCTCGTCCCTGAAAGACAAGGGCGCGCAGTTCCCGCACCACCTTTTCCATCCGTTCCACCCGGCGGGCGTCTCGAATGTCGAGGGGATCTTCCATGGAGGTCTGGGCCAGAGCCATCTGTGGCGCGGCCACGGGGCCAAGCAGGCTTAGGGACAGAACCAGGGCGGCTGGCAGGGCGATGCGGCGGCGAGAGGTCATGGTCAGATCATCTATGGGGCCGAAGGGCCGAAATTGCGGCGCAGGCTCACCATGGGCCGGGGCCGGGCCGGCGCCAATGGGGTGCAGGCCGCCAATACAAAGCAAAGAGGGGACCCCTTAGGATCCCCTCTCGCCGTCTCATGCGTGGTCCAGACCCTTAGCGGGCGCCGGACGTGATCGCGGTGTGGGTGTTCCGGTTGCGCTGATAGGCGGCTTCCGACGTGCCCGGATCGATCGGGCGTTCCTTGCCATAGCTGACTGTCTGGATACGGCCCGCGTCGACACCCAGGCTCACCAGGTAGTTCTTGGCCGAATTGGCCCGCCGCTCACCCAGCGCCAGGTTGTATTCGCGGGTGCCGCGTTCGTCAGCATGGCCTTCGACGGTGATCGTGACCGAGGGGTAGCGAGCCAGATACTGCGCCTGCGTCTGGAGCGCGGCCGCGTCGGCACTGTCGATGTTGTACCGGTCGGTATCGAAATAGATCACGTTCTGGCCGTTGATGGTCTGCTCGAAATGCGCCTGCGAGCCGACTGCCGGACCTTGACTGGTCGTGCCGCCGGTCGATGTTTCGCCGGTGCTCGGAACCGGATCAGGCGGGAGCACGTCAGGCGCGGTCGTCTTGCAGGCTGACAGCGCCAGTGCGCCGGCCATGACGGAGAGGGAGGCAAAGGTCCTGTTCATTGTTCTTACTCCTTACCCAGTTGTGATTGTATTGGTTCCCCAACCTATACGTGAATGCAGTTAGGGCAGAATCGGTCCCCAGGCGGGGTCGGACCCGTCGACCGGCGTTTGCAGGCGCCGCTCGTTTTCGCCGGTGAGATCGACCTGCCACAGCCCGGTGCGGCCCGATCCGCGCTCGGTGCGGAAGAATTGGATGATGCGGCCGTTGGGTGCCCAGGTCGGGGCCTCGTCCTGCCATCCCCGCGTCAGACGGCGGAAACCGCCACCTTGCGGATTGATAACCGCGATGTTGAAATCGCCCGCGATGTGGGTGAAGGCGATCTGGTCGCCGCGCGGGCTCCATTCCGGCGTTGCCGCGCGCCCGCCCATGAAGCTGATCCGCTTCTGGTTCGATCCGTCCGCATCCATCACGTAGATCTGCTGGCTGCCCGAGCGGTCACTCTCGAACACGATCTTGCTGCCATCGGGCGAGTAGGACCCGCCAATGTCGATTCCGGGCGTATTGGTGAGCCGCACGCTAGGCCCGCCTTCGGCAGAGACGCGGTAGATGTCGGTATTGCCCGCCACGGCCATCGAATAGAGCACCCACTTGCCGTCCGGGCTCCAGCGCGGGGCGAAGGTGGGGTTGGTGCTCTGCGTCACCAGCGTCTGCCGCCCGGTGCCGATGTCGTAGACATAGATCCGCGGGTTGCCGTCGACATAGCTGAGGTACATCAGCTTGCGGTAATCGGGCGAATAGCGCGGGGTCAGCGCGGTTGCCCGCCCGGTGGTGATGAAGCGGTGGTTGGCCCCGTCGCTGTCCATAATCGCGAGCCGCTTGACCCGCGCGTCCTTGGGGCCGGTTTCGGCGATATAGGCGATCCGGCTGTCGAAGAACGGGCTTTCACCGGTCAGGCGGCCATAGACCATGTCGGCGCACTTGTGCCCTGCCCGTCGCCAGTCGGCCGGCTCGACAATCCAGCCGCCGCGCACCAGCTCGCTCTGCAGCGCCATGTCATAGAGGTAGCAGCCGACCACCAGCTTGCCGTCACCCCGCGCGCGGACATAACCGTGGACCAGCATTTCCGCCCCGCGGTTGGACCAGGTGGCCCAGGTGGGTGCGGTGATCTGGCCGAAGGTCGGCTGCGGCAGGCTGTCCGGCCCGGCAGGCTTGAACAGGCCGTTGTTCTTGAGGTTGTTGAATACGATCCGTCCCAGCTCCCGCCCCAGAGCGCCAGTGCCGCTGGCATTGGCGGGCGTCGGCCGGTCCGCATCGGTCGCAAAACCGGGAATGGCGATGCCGAGATCATCCAGGCGGCCTTCAAAGGAAACAGAGCCGGTCAGCCCCCCCTCTTCTGCCTGCGGTTCCTCCACGGCCTCGACGGCACTCCCCACCGGCACGGGTGCACCGAGATCCTGCGCCAGCGACGGCGTCGCGAAGGTAAAGACGGTCAGGAGGAGCAGTTTCTTCATTGCGAGAGTTTCCAGTCAAAGCTGAAGCCTGAGACGTTCTTCCAAGCCTCGTAATATTGCGGCGGCAAGTCAAATGGGGCGGCAAGTTGCACCGCCCGGATAGCCTGCTCCGCGTGCCGGCCCGCCTGGGCGCGATTGGTATCGTTGACCCCTGTCTGCCGCACCACGCTGGGACGCCCGGCAAGCGAGCCATCTTCGTTCAAGCGGAACCGCAGGACCGTCACGATCTGGTCTACATCCTGGCCGTTGGGGGGCTGCCAGTGGGGCTTGATTTCGCGGGCAATGCCATCGACCAGCGAAGCCCTTGCACTTGCGCCAATCTGGCTCGCCGGAACCCGCGTCTCAGTCGTGGTCGTGCTGCTGCCGCTGCCGGGCAGGAAGTCGTCACCGATGCGGCTACCCCCGCTTCGGGTCGGGGCGGCGCTGGGGCGCGGGGCCGGGCGTGCGGTCTGGCGCGGAGCGGGGGCGCGCGAAGCGGTGGGGCGCGGTGCGGGCCGCGGGCTGGCGGTCGCGCGCGGGCTTGGTCGGGCGGTGGGGCGAGCAGTCGGAGCAGGTCGCGGCGCAGGCGCGGTGGTCTGCACCGGGCGCGGTGCGGGAATCGGTTCCGGCGCCGCCGTGGCAGGCTGCGGCGGCGCAGGCTCCTCCGCCAGGGTGGGCGCGATCGAGGCACGGCTTTCGGACACCGGCTCGGGCGATTGCGCGGTCAGCCCCACTTCGCTGGTCAGGTTGACCGTCATTCGCTCAGGCAGCGGCGGCGGATCACGCGGGGCCGGTTGCAGCAGGAGCATTGCGACCAGCGCGGCATGAAGCGCCACGGCCACGCCAAGGCCGAGCTTCTCCTCACGCTGCAGGGTTGCGGTCGCCATCATTCGCTCGGGCTATGGGCTGGCGTCTGAACCGCTGGTGACCAGCGAGATGGTGGTGAAGCCAGCGCGGTTCAGTTCTCCCATCACGGCCATCACCCGACCGTAATCGAGCGTCCTCTCGGCACGCAGGGTGACACTGGGCAGGGCATCGTCGGCATTGCGCGGGACATTGGCCAGACGGTCGGCCAGTTCGCCGGGGGCGAGCGGGCTGTCGTCGAGATAGACCGTGCCATCGGCGCCAACGGTCACGGTCAGCGCGTCCTGCTCTTGCGGCAGGGCATTGGCGCGGCTTTCCGGCAGCTCGACCGGCACGCCTGCGTTCAGCATCGGGGCCGTGACCATGAAGATAATCAGCAGCACCAGCATGACATCGACGAACGGCGTGACGTTGATCTCCGCCATCGGCGCACGGCGCCCCCTGCGGGGCCCGCGCTTGAGCACACCCATGGCCATGTTACATCCGCTCCAGTTCGCGGCTCAGGCTGGCATGGAAGCGGTCAGCAAAGCGCTGGAGGCGGGCCTGGAGCTGGTCCACCGAATAGCTGAAGCGGTTGTAGGCAATCACCGCCGGGATCGCCGCGAACAGGCCGATTGCGGTAGCAAACAGCGCTTCGGAAATGCCTGGAGCAACGACCGCCAATGAAGAACTCTCCTGCGCGCCGATCTGGAAGAAGCTGTTCATGATGCCCCAGACAGTGCCGAACAGGCCGACGAACGGCGCGACCGATCCGGTCGTGGCGAGGAAGTTCAGCCGCGCGGCCAGTTCGTCCGATTCCTGCGCGACCTGGCTTTCCATCGCCAGCGCCATCCGCTGGCGCAGCCCGTCACGATCCTTGACCCCGCCCTTGGTCGACTTGCGCCATTCGGCCATTCCCGCGCTGGCAATGCGGGCCGAAGGAATATCCTTGCGCGCCCTGTTCTTCATGAAGCTGTCGAAATCGTCGGTTTCCCAGAAGTCGTTTTCGAACTCGTCGGCGCGCTTGCGCACCCGTGACATTCGCAAGCTGAAGGCGACGATGATCATCCAGGTCCAGATCGAAGCCAGCACCAGCCCGACCATGACAGCCTGCACGATGATATCGGCATCGAAAAACAGCTGCACCGGGTCGAGCCGGTTATGGGCCGCAGCGGGGGCAAGGACAGCAAGCACGCTCATCGGGTTGGTTCTTCCTCGGAAAGAATGGTCTGGAACGCGGCCCGCCATGCCTCTGGCTGGCGCACGGGGCGGCCATCGGGGGCGACGAAGCCGATACGCAGGGTCGCTTCGGTCAGCAGGTCACTGCCACGCAGGGCGCGCTGGTGCATCCGGCAACTGGCAGCGCGCATCTCGGTGCAGCGGGTCTCGATCAGCACGTCATCGTCGAGCTTCGCCGGGCGCAGGTAACGGATCGCGAGGTCGGCCACGGCATAGGCACCGGTCCCGGCCTCGATCGCGGCCCGCTGGTCGATGTCAAGCAGGCGCAGCAGATCCGACCGGGCGCGCTCGAACCAGCGCAGGTAATTGGCATGGTAGGTCACGCCCGACAGGTCGGTATCCTCGTAATAGACCCGCACGGCATAGAGATGCCGCGGGCCATCGAGGATTCCGCCGGGGGATGTCGGGAGCAAAGTCATCGTTAATCGCGGCCTTAGCCGAGCGCCGAGTCGCGGGGCAACCTTAACCGACCGAAATAGGCTGAATGGCCGACGAAATGCGTTGAGCGACGCTACGAAAAGCTCAACGCCGCACCAGCATCGGCCCCAGCGGGTGCCCGCCGAAGATGTGCACATGGAGGTGCGGCACTTCCTGATGCCCGTGCCCGCCAATATTGGCGAGCAGGCGATAGCCCGGCTCGACGAGGCCCTTCTCCCGCGCGACATGGCCGACCGCGCGGACAAAACCGGCGATTTCCTCGGCACTGGCGCGGGCGGAGAAATCGTCCCAGCTGACGTAGCGGCCCTTGGGTATCACCAGGGTGTGGATCGCCGCCTGCGGGTTGATATCCTCGAAGGCATAGGCCCATTCATCGTCATACACCTTGGTAGACGGTATTTCGCCGCGCAGGATCTTCGCGAAGATGTTGTTGTCGTCGTAGGGCTGGGTCGCGTCGATTGCCATCATTCGCTCCTGCTTGCTTTTTCGATCAGGCCGGACATCCCTTCGCGGCGGTCAAGCTCTGCCATGACCTCGGCCAGCGGCACGCCCTTTTCCGCCAGCAGCACGGTCAGGTGGAACAGCAGGTCCGCGCCCTCGCCGACCAGTTCCTCGCGGCTGCCGGAAAGCGCGGCGATAACCGTCTCGACCGCTTCCTCGCCCAGCTTGCGCGCGATCACCGGCAGGCCGCGTGCGTGCAGCTTGGCGACGTAACTCGTCTCCGGATCGGCGGCGAGCCGGGCGGTGACGGTCTGTTCAAGTCGGGTCAGGGTGTCCATGCGCCGCCTTTGTCGCTGCCACCCATTCCATCCCG
>NCJP01000090.1 GCA_002278985.1 Erythrobacter sp. 34-65-8 | reverse complement strand
CAGTCAGGGCGATGACCACCTGCTCGCCCTCGGCCACATCGTCGAGGCTGGCGACCGGGCGGCGCGAGACGAATCGTTCAGGCAGGTGATAGGCCAGATCGCGCACCCGCGTGAGGCCGAGCTTATCCAGCGGCTTGCGCAGCTTCGGACCGACGCCATCGAGCGTCTCGGTTTCGGCAAACAGGGGGTTGAGAATGTCCGGGCGCATCGCGCGCAGTCTATACCGGCTTGCGCCGCCAATGCGAGTGCCCTACCCGCCCGGCCATGCCCGATCCTGTACGCCTTGCCCGAGCCAAGTTTCGCGCCTGGCATCGTGGTACCCGCGAGGCCGATTTTACTATTGGCGGGTTCTTCGACCGCTATCACCCCACGTGGGGCGAAGCCGAGCTCGACTGGTTCGAGACCCTGCTCGATGAAGACGATGTCGATGTGCTCGCGTGGGCCTTCAGCACCGCGCCCGTGCCTGACCGGTACGCGGGGCCGCAGATGGCGCTGATGCAGCGGCTCGACTACGTCTCCATTCCGCGCTGACCATGCCCGATATCGCCCGCATCCTTTCGGCCAGGGAGCCGCTGACCCTCGCTTCGGTGGCGCGCGGGGCGCAGCCGCTGCTGATGGCAGACCTGGCCCGGGCCGCCAAACAGCGCGCGGTGTTCATCGCGCCCGACGAAGCAGCGATGCGCGCGGTTTCGGAGGCGGCGCACTATTTCGCCCCTGAGCTGGAAGTGCTGGAATTCCCGGCATGGGACTGCCTGCCTTATGACCGCGCAAGCCCGGCGCTGACCGTGAGTGCGCGGCGTCTCGCCACCCTCTACCGGTTGCAGGCTGGCCGCAAAGGGCCGCAACTTCTGGTGACCACGGTCAACGCGGTGCTGCAGCGCGTGCTGACCCCGTTCCGGGTGCGCGAGAGCGTGCGCGATTTCCGCCCCGGCACGGAGTTCGGGCGCGAAAGCCTCAGCGCCCTGCTCCAGCGCCAGGGCTACAGCCGCACGGATACCGTGGTCGACAAGGGCGAATACGCGGTCCGCGGCTCGATCGTTGACATCTTCCCCTCTGGCCTCGACGAAGGTTTGCGGCTCGATTTCTTCGGAGACGAGCTGGAAAGCCTGCGCAGCTTCGATCCCTCGACCCAGATGAGCACCGGCGTGCTCGGCTCGCACCTGCTCCTGCCAGCCAGCGAAGCCCTGCTCGACGAAAACAGCATCAAGCGCTTCCGCACCCGCTATCGCGAAAAGTTCGGCGCCGCCGCCACCCAGGACCCGCTGTACGAAGCGGTCAGCGAGGGGCGCCGGCTCGCCGGGATGGAACACTGGCTGCCGCTGTTCGAAGACCGGATGGTGACATTATTCGACTACTTCGTCGATGATGATGTCATCGTCGTTGATAATGCCGCAATCGGTGCGGGCGAGGAACGCCTGGCCGATATCGCCGACTATGCCGAGCAACGCCGCTCTGCCAGCGGGCAGGCGAAGGGCAGTTACCGGCCGCTTGGCCCCGACGCGCTCTACCTCACGGCCGACGAGTTCTCCGCCAAGCTGGAGTCCGCCCCGGCCCACCGCGCCTCGATCTTCGCCGAACCGGAGAGCGCGAAGGTTCTCGACTTCGGCTTCGCCTCAGCCCGCGATTTCGCTCCTGAACGCGCCCGTGGTGACAACATCTACGAGGCAGCCGCAGCCCATCTCAAGGCCGTCACCAGGACGGGCCGCAAGGCCCTGCTGGCGGCTTATTCGACCGGCAGCCGGGCGCGGATCGCCTCAATCCTGAGCGAAGCGGGAGCGCCGACACAGCTGGCCGAAAGCTGGCAGGAAGCCCTGGGCATGGCCGCCAAGGGGCAGCCGGTGGCTATGGTCCTGCCGCTCGAAAGCGGCTTTGCGAGCGGCCAGATCGAGCTGTTGACCGAGCAGGACCTGCTAGGCGACCGGCTGGTTCGCCGCCGCAAGAAACGCAAGGATTCCGACGCTTTCCTGGCCGAATTGCAGGCGCTCAACCGGGGCGACCTGGTGGTTCATGTCGAACATGGCATCGGCAAGTACCTGGGCCTTGAACCGATCATCGTCGGCAAGAGCAAGCACGACTGCGTGATGCTGGAATACCGGGGGGGCGACAAGCTCTACATCCCGGTCGAAAACATCGACGTCCTCACCCGCTACGGCAGCAGCGAAGAGGCGGTCATGCTCGACCGGCTCGGCGGGGAAGGCTGGCAGAAACGCCGCGCCAAGCTGAAGGACCGCATTCGCGAGATCGCCGGCGAGCTGCTCGCGGTTGCGGCCCAGCGGGCCTTGCGCAAGGCCCCGGTGCTGGAACCGGAAGATGCCAGTTTCAACCAGTTCGTCGAGCGTTTCCCGTGGCAGGAAACCGACGACCAGGACCGCGCAATTGCCGACGTGCTGGAGGATCTGGCAGCAGGCCGGCCGATGGACCGGCTGGTGTGCGGCGATGTCGGCTTCGGCAAGACAGAAGTCGCGATGCGGGCGGCCTTCGTCGCGGCGATGAGCGGGCGCCAGGTCGCGGTGGTGGCGCCGACCACCCTGCTCGCGCGCCAGCACTACCAGAACTTCGCGGATCGCTTTGCGCCCTTCCCGCTCACCGTCGGACGGCTCAGCCGGCTGGTTCCGGCAAAGGAGATGGCGGAAACCCGCGAAGGGCTGGAAAAGGGCTCGGTCGACGTCATCGTCGGGACCCACGCGATCCTCTCCAAGACCACCAAGTTCCGCAACCTGGGGCTGGTGATCGTCGACGAGGAGCAGCGCTTCGGGGTCAACCACAAGGAGCGGCTGAAGCAGTTGCGCGCTGACGTGCATATGCTCACCCTTACCGCCACGCCGATCCCGCGCACCTTGCAGATGGCGATGAGCGGATTGCGCGAACTCTCCACCATCCAGACCCCGCCGGTTGATCGCCTCGCCGTCCGCACTTACGTGATGGAGTGGGACGACATGGTGATGCGCGAGGCCTTGCTGCGCGAACACCATCGCGGCGGGCAGAGCTTCATCGTGGTGCCCCGCATCTCCGACATGGAAGGCGTGGAAAGCTGGCTGGCCGAACACGTACCCGAAGTGAAGGCGATTGCCGCCCACGGCCAGATGGGCGCGACCGAGATCGAAGAGCGGATGAGCGCCTTCTACGAAGGCAAGTACGATGTGCTGCTCTCCACCACGATCGTCGAAAGCGGGCTCGACCTGCCGAGCGCCAACACGATCATCATCCATCGCGCCGACATCTTCGGCCTGGCCCAGCTTTACCAGCTGCGCGGCCGGGTCGGCCGGGCGAAGCTGCGTGCTTATGCCTACCTCACCACCGCGCCTGATAACCAGTTGTCAGAAGTGGCGGAAAAACGCCTGAAAGTGCTCGGTGATCTGGACAGCCTTGGGGCCGGGTTCCAGCTCGCCAGCCACGATCTCGACATTCGCGGCGCAGGCAACCTGCTGGGCGATGAGCAATCCGGCCATATCCGCGAGGTCGGCTTCGAGCTCTACCAGTCGATGCTGGAAGATGCGATCCTCGCCGCCAAGGCCGGTGCTGCCGGGCTGGAAGCCAAGGCTGACACGGTCAGCCCGCAGATTACGGTCGATGCGCCGATAATGATCCCCGAGGAGTATGTCCCGGACCTTACGGTGAGGATGGCGCTCTACCGCCGCCTGAACGACGCGGCCGACAAGGCCGAGGTCGAAGCCATGGCGGCCGAGATGATCGATCGCTTCGGCCCCCTGCCCGCCGCTACTGCCAACCTGGTCAAGCTGATCGAGATCAAGCAGCAGGCCATTGTCGCCAACATTGCCAAGGTTGATGTGGGTGCGCGGGGTACACTGGTGGCGTTCCACAACGACAATTTCCCCGACCCGGCGGGGCTGCTCGCCTGGGTCGCACGGCTCGATGGCACGGCCAAGCTGCGGCCGGACATGAAGCTGGTAATCAACCGTGCCTGGGCCGACCCGCAGAGCCGCCTCAATGGCCTGTTCCAGCTGACCAAGGGCCTCAGCGCCATCGCCCGGCGCGCAGCCAAGGCCTCAACCGGAGGCTAGCTCGAGAAATTCGTTGGCCGTGATTGGCGCGTATCCGTAGAACCCCTGCCAACGATCGCACCCTTCCCTGCACACCGCTGCGCGCTGCGACGGGGTTTCGATCCCTTCTGCAATTACGCGCAGATCCAAGGCGCGCGCCATGGCCATGATCGCCCGGAATACGGCAAGGTCGCGCCGGTCGGTCGTAATCCCTTCGATCATTGACCGATCGAGCTTCAGCGCTGCCAGCGGCAGCACTTTCAGGTAATGGAAATTGCAGAAACCCGCACCGAAGTCGTCCAGCGCGATGGCAATGCCCTGATCGGTCAGGGCCCGCAGCATCATGGCCGCCGCGTCAAGCCCATGCACCAGCGCCTGCTCGGTAATCTCCAGCGTCAGGCGCGAGGCAGCAAAGCCTGTCTTGGCAAGGCTCTGGTGAAGCATGGCCGGATAGCCGGGGGAGGCCAGATCGTCTGCCGTGGCATTGATGGCCAGGCGCAGGTGATCCGGCCATGGGGCCGCGCTGGCCATCGCGCTTTCGCAGACATGCTGCGCCAGGCGGTCTGCAAGGCCGGCATCCTTGGCGAGGCTGAAAACCCGGTCACCAGACAGCAGCCCTTCGGCAGGATGCTGCCATCGCACCAATGCCTCGGCCCCTGCCAGCGCCCCATCGGCGCAGAGATACTGCGGCTGGAACAGCACCTCGATCTCACCATGTTCGATCGCGGCGGCCAGCTCTGCCACCTGCGCCGGCGCAGCCCGCTGGCGCCGATCAAAACGGGTGCGTCGATCAACCACGGGGGAAACGGGCTCGGCTGGGATCATCATGCGCCTTGCCTAGCCTATGTCGGCGGCCCTTGGCCTGTCATTTCACATGCGTTGCCAAATGGCACAGCCGCCCATAGGTAGGGGAGCGCCAGATCGCGCGACGGAGGGGACCCGGCTTTGGGCAGCAATCACGGTTTTTCGCGGCTGGCACTGGTCGCGTCCGACACGGATCGGGCGCAGGAAGCTGCCGCCGAACTGGCCGGAGTGCATGACTGGGTGCCGATGGCGCAAGCCGATGCCGTGGTCGTGCTGGGCGGTGACGGCTTCATGCTCCACACGCTCCATGCCATGCTCGATGCAGGGGCAATCCTGCCCGCCTACGGCCTCAACCTCGGCACAGTGGGTTTCCTGATGAACCGCTATCGCAGCGGCAGCCGGATACTCGACAAGGTCAATCGTTCACGCTCCATTGCTATCGCGCCGCTGCGGATGGAAGCCGTGACCCAGACCGGCGTGCGGCATGTGGCCTGCGCCATCAACGAGGTCTCCTTGCTGCGTGAAACCCGCCAGACCGCGAAGATCGAGGTTTCGGTGGACGAGCGGATCCGGATCAAGGAACTGGTCTGCGACGGTGTGCTGGTGGCCACTCCTGCTGGTTCGACCGCCTACAACCTGTCCGCCAACGGGCCGATCCTGCCGCTCGATTCGCAATTGCTGGCGCTGACGCCGATCAGCCCCTTCCGTCCGCGCCGGTGGCGCGGGGCGATCCTGCCCGACCGTTCGACCATCCGGCTGCGGGTCAACGAGCCGGACAAGCGCCCCGTTTCCGCCGTGGCTGACCAGAAGGAATTCCGCGACATCGCCGAAGTCTCGCTCGAGATCGCGGGCGATTCCGAGCTTACCCTGCTGTTCGATCCGGGCCATGCGCTGGACGAACGGATCGTTGCCGAGCAATTCCTCGCCTGAACGCCACTGGGCACTTGCCAAACAAATCCGCCGCCCATATAGGCGCGCTCTGCCCGCAAGAGGCTGCTCCCCGATAGCTCAGCGGTAGAGTAGGTGACTGTTAATCACTTGGTCGTTGGTTCGAATCCAACTCGGGGAGCCACTTTCTAGCACCGGACATGAAAAACCCCGCGCAAGGCTCTGGCCTCGCGCGGGGTTTTCCGTTTCCGGGGGGCGTTCAGGCAGCGGCGCCGTGGCAGTGCTTGTACTTGCTGCCCGAACCGCACGGGCATGGGGCGTTGCGGCTGATCTCCATTCCCGCATAGGGATTGTCCGCTGCCGTCGCCGCTCCGCCGGGCGAAAACGCCGCGCGCGGGCTGCCTGCAAGCGAGCCGAACAGTGCTGGCTGGCTTTCCGAACCGTCACCGTCGCCCGAATTGTCGAGCCCCGTCAGCGGGTCGATATGGCCGGTCAGGAAATCGGGCAGTTCGGGCAAAGCCGGTGCCGCAGGCGGGGTGATCCGCAGCTCGCTCTTGACCAGAATGCCCGTCACATCCTCGCGCAGGGTTTCCAGCATCCGTTCGAACAGCCCGAACGCTTCCTGCTTGTACTCGTTGATCGGCTGCTTCTGGGCATAGGCCCGCAGGAATACGACCTGGCGCAGCGCATCGAGCGTGGCGAGGTGTTCCTTCCAGTGATGATCCAGCCGCTCCAGCAGGATCGACTTTTCCACCCGGCGCCAGATCTCGGTGTCGGCACCGGCGAACTTGCGCTCCATGATGGCATCGGTCTCGGCGCGGATCCGTTCCTCGAACAGGTCGGGCTCGACCGCGTCTTCCTGCAGCCAGGCGTCAATCGGGGGCGTGATGCCGAGCACTTCCTCGACTTTGGTCTTGAGGCCTTCGATGTCCCACTGCTCGGGGTAGGACCCGGCCGGACAGGAGGCCGCGACGATCGCGTTGACGGTGTCATGGCGCATATCGGCCACCACTTCGCCCACCGATTCGCT
>NCJP01000331.1 GCA_002278985.1 Erythrobacter sp. 34-65-8 | reverse complement strand
GAACACCGGGCGCAACCGGTCCGGGAAGCGAACCGCTTCGATGTCGAGATAATGCTGCTGCAGGGCAAACTCGTCAGCCAGCATGACATCGGCGCTGGCATCGTCGGCAAGGCTGTGGCGATAGAAACTGGCGATGGTCTGGATCATCGCCTCTGCCTGTTCGGTCTTGCCGGTCATGACCATCGAGGACAGCGAATTCAATGTGTTGAACAGGAAGTGCGGATTGACCTGGTAGCGCAGGGATCGCAGCTCCGCCGCCTTGGCCGCGCTGCGGAACCGCTCCTCGCGCCGCTCGGCAGCGCGCGCCTGCGCTCCGGCCAGCAAGGCGAGATAAAGCGCCGCCCAGGCCAGGAGGAGGAAATAGGGACTGAGCGCGACGCCCGACAGCTGCCGCCAGCGGTCAAACCCTGCGGGTGCCTTGGCCAGGGTGATGGTGCCAGACCAGCCACCGACAGCGGCTTTGAGGTTTTCACCCGCGCCCACCTGCGCCGCCCCGGTCGGCCCGGCCTCAGGCAGGTCTAGCAGGATATTGCCCGCTTCGTCCTGACGGAGCTTGATGCCTTGCTCGGCGCCGATCTTCTGAATGGCGCGGCTCTGAATGTCGGCAAAAGCCCATTGGTTCGCCTGTGCGATTGCCAGCGCGGCGGGGATGGCCACCAAAGGCGAGACAAGTGCCTTGATCCAGACCGCCTGCCGGTCAACCAACCGGATGACGAGCCACATCACGGTAGTCACGAGGATCCCGGCCCCGCACACCATGGCCCGTCGCTGCAATGTCTCGCCGTCGAAATCGAGCCCGATGATCGATCCACGCACGGTGGTGATCAGGAAGTAGCACAGCCACAACAACACGATCGAGAGCATCACGGTGCGACCGGGCACGCGGGCGACTTCGTTTTCTGGAACGGGGCTGGTCATTACCGCCCCGCTCTAGCGGCGGGAGCCCACTCCAAGCCAGCGCCCCCATCGGACAGGCTCGCCCTTTCGTCGAACTCTGTCATCCGGCCGTCAGCAGACCTTCCCGGGCAATCCGCTCGCGCCATTCGGCCGGGGCCAGCTTGTGGACGTTGTTCCCGGCGGCATCGACCGCGACCGTGACCGGCATGTTCTCGACCGTGAATTCGTAGATCGCTTCCATGCCGAGATCCTCGAACCCGACCACCCGCGCTTCCTTGATCGCGCGCGCCACCAGATAGGCCGCGCCGCCGGTCGCCATCAGGTAAGCGACCTTGAACCGGCTGATGACATCGACCGCATCCGCGCCGCGTTCCGCCTTGCCGATCATCGCCAGCAGGCCAAGGTCGAGCATCATCTCGGTGAACTTGTCCATCCGGGTCGCGGTGGTCGGACCGGCCGGACCGACGACTTCGCCCATCACCGGATCGACCGGACCGACGTAGTAGATCGCGCGGCCGCGGAAATCGACCGGGAGCTCCTCCCCGCGCGCCAGCATGTCCTGTATCCGCTTGTGGGCGGCATCGCGGCC
>NCJP01000089.1 GCA_002278985.1 Erythrobacter sp. 34-65-8 | reverse complement strand
GAGCGGATGATCTTCGGCCCGCTGTTCAAGACCGGATTCCTGATCGAGAGTTTCATGCGCCGGGAGAACTGGTTCGGGGCCGACGTACTGCTGATGACCAGCGCCAGCTCCAAGACGGCAATGGGCCTTGCCAGCGTGGCCAAACACCGCTCGCCCCATGTCCGCCGGATCGGGCTGACTTCGGCCGGCAATGTCGCCTTTGTCGAGCAGACCGGGCTCTATGACGAGGTGGTCGCCTATGATGCCATTGGCACGCTCCCGGTCTGCCCGGCGGTGGTGGTGGATTTCGCCGGCAATGCGGCGGTCCTTGGGGCAGTGCACCGCCACTATGGCGATGCGCTGGGTTATTCCTGCATGGTCGGCGCAACCCATATCGATGCGCGTGGGCAAGGCGGCGCAGCGGACCTGCCGGGACCGGCGCCGACCCTGTTCTTCGCCCCGGATCATGCCGTGGCAGCGGTCAAGGAACTGGGGCCGGACCGGTTCGGCCAGGCCGTGGCCGAAAGCTGGCACGCCTTCCTTGACGATCTGGGCCACACCGTGCGGATCGAACGGCACCAGGGCCTTGCCGCCGCGCGGGACCACTTCGCCGCGATGGTACGCGGCGAAGTGGACCCTGCGGTCGGGATCGTGATCGAGCCCTAGGGCAGGTCTTGGGCCTTGGCCCTAGATATCGACCACGATCTTGCCGAAGTGGCGGTTGGCCTCCTGGTGGCGGAAGGCATCGGCGAGGTTCTCCAGCGGGAAATGGTCCGAGATGACCGGGCGGATCCCGTTCGCCTCGATGCCCCTGATCATGTCGAGCTGCTGTGCCCGGCTGCCTACAGTGAGGCCCTGCACCCGCAGGTTCTTCGCCATCAGCAGCGCCGTCTGCACCGGGCCGGCAAAGCCCGTCAGCACGCCGATCAGCGCCACATGGCCGCCCACCCGGGTCGCCAGCATGGACTGGTCGAGCGTGCCCGCTCCGCCGACCTCGATGACGCAGTCGACACCCCGGCCAGCAGTCAGTTCCAGCACCTTCATCCCCCAGGCGGGCACCTCCTTGTAGTTGATCAGGTGGTCGGCGCCGAGCTCGCGCATGCGCGCCAGCTTTTCATCCGCAGAACTGGTCGCAATCACGGTGGCCCCGGCAGCCTTGGCCATCTGAAGTGCGAAGACCGACACCCCGCCGGTACCCTGTACCAGAATGGTGTCACCCGGCTTGATCGCATTGTCGACGAACATCGCGCGCCACGCGGTCAGCCCGGCACAGGTGAGGGTGGCCGCCTCGGCATGGCTGTAGCCTGTGGGCGACCGGGTGAACCACGTCGTCGGCGCAGTGACCGCCTGCCGGGCATAGCCGTCGATCCCGTCGCCCGGAACGCGAGTGAAGGCGCTTTGCGGCGGGGTGCCGTCGAGCCAGTCAGGGAAGAAGGTTGAAACCACCGCATCCCCCACCTTGAACTCGCTCACCCCCTCGCCGACTGCCGTCACCTCGCCCGCCCCGTCCGACATCGGGATGCGGCCCTGCGCTGAAGGGATCATGCCCTTCACCACGGCATAGTCATGGTAATTCAGCGAGCTGGCCTTGATCGCTACCGTAATCTCTCCCGGGCCGGGGCCGGGGGCATCCGCCACATCGACATATTCGAGCGCTTCGAGGGTGGAGGGCGCAGCGCCGGTGCGGATCGCCTTCATTCGGCTGCCTCCAGCATCTCGACCCGCTGCGGGCCGCGGATCAGGCCGCCCGGCGTGGCACCGGTCCATTCGCCATTGCGGAATGTGACCGTGCCGTTCTTGATCGTGGCGACATAGCCTTCCGCCTTCTGCAACAGGCGCCGCCCGCCGGCCGGCAGGTCGAACGCCAGCCACGGTTTGCCCAGCTTGAGCGCATTGAGATCGATCAGGTTGAGATCGGCCAGATAGCCGGGAGCGATCACCCCGCGGTCCTCCAGCCCATACAGGCGGGCGGTATCCTGGCACTGACGCTTGATCGCGTTTTCCAGCGTGATCCGGTCACCCCGCTTGCGGTCCCGCACCCAGTGCTGGAGCATGAACGTGGGGCTGGCCGCGTCGCAGATGGTGCCGCAGTGCGCGCCGCCATCGCTCAGCGAATTGACCGTGTCGTCTGAGTGCTGGAGCGGCACCAGGAAGTCGAGGTTGCGGTCGGCGTAGTTGAGGATCGGCAAGTAGATGAAGCCGGTGCCCTCGTCACGGCACAGCAGGTCATAGGCATATTCCTGCGGATCGACCCCGGCGGCCGTGGCACGGGCCTGGACAGTCTCGTCGTCGGCCGGTTCGTAATCGAAGCCCGGATCCATCTCGTACTGCATCAGCCAGCCTTGCGTGATCACCATGACCACGGTGAGAATATCTTCCGGGGCGCCGGTATAGTCGTTGGCTTCTGCCAGCAATTGCGCCTTGAACGCCGGATCGAACAGCTTCTCCTTCTGCTCGGCCCACGGCAGGTCCTTGATCGCCTGCCAGCTGGGCCGGTAGACGAACGGGTGGACGGTGCCCTGCCACGCCATCACGATCCCGTTGCCGCGCAGCGCAATCTGGGCGACGATGTTGGCCCCGTTGTCATTTTCCGCCCGCATGGTGGCGATCTGTTCTTCCAGCGGCAGGTCCTTGGCGATTGACTGGAGCGCGGCGAAGGTGACCGGCAGGCCGGTCTCGCGGCTCAGCGCGCCCATCCATTCAAACTCGTTCCACTCGCGCTTGAGGTCGCTGGCCATTTCGAACACGCCGTGCCCGGCGCGGCCCATGGCGCGGCCGATTGCCACCAGTTCCTCGGCAGTGGCGGTGGTGCCGGGCACCAGCACGCCATTGATGTCCTTGTGCAGGACCGTACGCGAGGTCGAGAACCCGAGCGCACCAGCGCGAACGCCTTCCTCCACGATCTTTGACATCTGGGCGATGTCATCCTCGGTCGGTACGGCGCCGGGCTCTTCCCGGTCGCCCAGCACATAGGCCCGCACCGCGCCGTGCGGCACATGGGTGCCGACATCGACCGTGCGCGGCAGCGCCTCCAGCGCGTCGAGGTATTCGGGGAAAGTCTCCCAGTTCCAGGTGATCCCTTCGGCCAGCGCCGTGCCGGGAATGTCCTCCACCCCTTCCATCAGCTGGATCAGCCATTCGTGCCGGTCAGGGCGGGCCGGGGCAAACCCGACGCCGCAATTGCCCATCACCACGGTGGTGACCCCGTGCCAGCTAGAAGGGGCCATTTCCTGGTCCCAGGTTGCCTGCCCGTCATAATGGGTGTGGATGTCGACAAAGCCGGGGGTGACGATCAGGCCGGCGGCGTCGATTTCCTCGTCTGCATCGCCGTGGACCGTGCCGACCTGGGCAATCAGGCCGCCCTTCACCGCCACGTCCCCGATGAAGCCGGGCTGGCCGGTGCCGTCGACAATGGTTCCGCCGCGAATAATCAGGTCGTATGCCGCCATGGCTCTCTCTCCCATTTTGATTTGAAACTGGCATAGCACGCCCGCCGCCGCAATGGTAAGCTGGCAGGATGGACAGGCAGGCAAGCTGGAACCCCGCGCCAGAAAGCGGGATTGCGATCCGCTGGGTCGAGGCAAACGGGCTCACGTTCGAGGTCGCCGAGGCCGGTGAGGGCAGGCGGCTCGCGCTGTGCCTGCACGGCTTTCCCGAGCTTCACTACAGCTGGCGGCACCAGATGCCGGTGCTGGCGGCACAGGGCTACCGCGTCTGGGCGCCCAACATGCGCGGTTATGGGGGAACCGACCGGCCCGAGGGGAAGCAGGCCTACCGGCTCGATAATCTCGCGGCCGATGTCGCCGCGCTGATCGATGCGAGCGGGGCGGAGGAAGTGACCCTGATCGCGCATGACTGGGGTGCGATCGTCGCCTGGTATTTCGCCATCCGGAAAGTGCGCCCGCTCAAGGCTCTGGTCATTCTCAATGTCCCCCATCCGCTCTGCGGCCGACGGGAGATGAAGCACTGGCGGCAATTGAAGAAGAGCTGGTATATCTTCTTCTTCCAGATCCCCGGCCTGCCCGAACGGATGCTGGGGCGCGGGGGAGCGGCGCCGATTGCGCGGATATTCCGGGATTCGGCGGTCAACAAGGCCCGGTTTGCGCAGCCGGAGGTTGAGCCCTATCGCGCGGCGGCGGCACGGCCCGGCGCATTGACTGCGATGCTCAACTATTACCGCGCCTTGCTGCAGGTGCCGGACATCCGCGCCATCGGCGATGGCCGGGTGGACGTGCCGACGCTGGTCCTGTGGGGGGAGCAGGACGTCGCCATCAGCATCGAGGTGCTGGACGGAACGGAGCAGTATGTGCCGGACCTGACGGTGCAACGCTTCCCGCACGCATCGCACTGGGTTCAGCAGGATATTCCTGAAGAGATCAACGCTGCGCTGGTTGAGTGGCTGGGGGGCTAGCCCCTCGCGCGGATCATCGCTTCGACATCGACGAACTTCTCGCGCGGGGCACCCTCGCGGGCGGCCGCTTCCTCCGCCTGCTCGATCTTCTTCCAGTCCCGGAATGTGACCACATCAAGCCCGCGCCTTTCGGCGAGCTGGTCGAAGGCAGCGCGGCCCTGCTTGCCGCCGGTGCCGAGCGCACCGCTGTCGAAATCCTCGGCCACCCGCTCGATCACGCCGTAACCATCGGGTCGGTTGGTGCCGATCGTGCCGCTCGGCCCGCGCCGCGCCCAGCCGACGCAGTAGAGCCCGGGCAGGATGCACCCCTCGTCATTGGGGAAACGTCCGGCCCGCTCGTCGAACGGGACTTCGGGAATGTGGGCGGAGTGATAACCGATGCAGCTGACCACCAGGTCGGCAGGAACGTGGTAATACTCGCCTGTGCCGCTGGCGCGGCCTGCCTGGACGGTGGTGCGTTCCACTTTCACTCGCTCCACCCGGCCATCGCCTTCGAATTCGACCGGGCTGGCGAAGAAGTCGATGTCGATTTCGACATCCTTTTCGCCGTGGATGCTTTCCGGAATGGCGGCAAAACTGCGCAGGTGGCTGACCGATTTGCGCAGGCCCGGCTCGAGCAGGGCATCCTCCGCCTCGTCCGGCAGGTCGGCCTTGTCGACCCTGGGGCTGGCGCGATCGAGGTGCATCAGCTCGCCCAGCTCCTTGGGCGTCATCATGATCTGGTGCGGGCCGCGCCGACCCAGGATAGTGATCTTGCGCAGCTTGCTGGCGCGCAGCAGGTCGAGCGCGTGCGCGACAATGTCCGACCCGGCGAATTCGCTTTCGGTCTTGGACAGGATGCGCGCAACATCGAGCGCGACATTGCCCATCCCGATAACCACCGCATGCCGGCCCGACAGATCGGGATCGAGCCCGGCAAACTGCGGATGGCCATTGTACCAGCCCACGAATGCCGCGCTGCCATGGACATTGGCCAGGTCTTCACCCGGCAGGCCAAGCTTGCGATCATGCGGCGCCCCCGTTGCGATGACGATCGCATCGTACATGGCCTGCAGCTCACTGACCGAGACATGCTCGCCTACCTTGACGTTGCCGACAAAGCGGACGTTGTCAGTCAGCGCCACCTGTTCGTACCGACGGGAAACCCCCTTGATCGACTGGTGATCGGGGGCAACGCCCGTCCGGATCAGGCCGTAGGGCACCGGCAACATATCGAACACGTCGATCCGCACCCCGTCGCCCCATCGCTTCTGTGCGGCTTCGGCGGTGTAATAGCCCGCCGGACCCGAACCGATAATGGCAATGTGGCGCATGGGCGGGGCCTTTCTTCCTGCTCTTTTTTCCGGACTAGGCGGCTTTGGAAATCTCCGCCTCGTCTTCGGTATCGAGGAAGCGCCGGATGGCCGAAATGCTCTGCTCGCGGTGGCTGAGCAGGAACAGGTGTCCGCCGCCTTCCATCACCTCCAGTTCGCTGTTCGGGATCAGCGCGTTGAGGATGCGGCCGTTGGTGAGCGGGACGATCTGGTCGTCATCGCCCATCAGGATCAGGGTATGCTTCTTCATGAACGGCAGGGCCGGGGCGCTGGTCCAGCCGATCATGGCGAGCAGCTGGTAGAAATAGCCGCGCGGGGTGGGCGCTTTCAGCCGCCCGATATGGTCGGACTTGCCGGGCGAACTGCCGAGCGCGCCGCCGTAGAGCGTCTCGAAATGCTTGGCCATGAAGGCCGCATCGACGTAGCGCCGCGGGTCAGCCATCTTCGTCAGCGCCGCCGGGTTGCCGGGGACCATGATCATGCCCGCGCTGGTGGCCGCCAGGACCAGCCGCCGCGTGCGCTTGGGGTGCTGCAGGGCAAAGTGCTGCGCCATGGCGCCGCCCCAGCTCACGCCCATCACATCGACCTTGTCCAGCCCGAACCGGTCAAGCAGCAGGGTGGTGGTCCAGGCCATGGTCACGGTGTTGTAGGGGATGAGCGGTTCGGGCGATTCCCCGACGCCGGGCATGTCGAACATGATGAAGCCGCGGTCGTCGAGTGCGTCGGCCAGCGGCGCGACCGCTTCGATGTTGGCCCCGATCCCGTTGAAGAACAGGACGGGCAGGTGTTCGCTTTCCATGTCGAGCCGCCAGCGGGCAACACGCAGGGTGCGCCCGCCGACTGTTTCCATCGACACTTCGGCGGTTTCCATGGCGTGGGTCAAATGCAATTCCTTGTGGCGGGCCCGCAGGCCCGGATCTGTCTAGCGTTCCTCGACAACATAGAGGCCCGGTGCCGGTTCCTGTGCCGGGTACTTCTTGTTGCCGACCGCCTTGGGCGCTTTTTTCTGCTTGCCGGAATTCTTATGAACCCATGCCATCCAGT
>NCJP01000330.1 GCA_002278985.1 Erythrobacter sp. 34-65-8 | reverse complement strand
GCGCCTCGCTCAGCGGCCGGCGCAGCCAGTCCGACCGGGACGATTATGCCCTGCTGGTCCTGACCCCCGAACTGACGGGCGATGCGGGCGATGTGGATGCCATCCTGCGCGATCGGACATATCAGGGCCCCACGCTGGTGATCTTGCCCAAATGGGTCGCATTCGACCTGTCACGCATGCCAGGCTCCGAAGCCGGGGAAGGCTGGGTTGCTCTTGCGGGATCGCAGCAGCCCGGATGGGCCGAGGAAATGGAGCCGCCGCGGGCACTTTCGATCAACAGCCGAGGCGACATGGCTTTCGGCCAGCCCGCCGCCGGGCAAAACGGGTCCGGATGGGAAGGACTTGGCTTGTCCGGCTATTTGCCGACCTCCTTAGTGCATTACGAAGACACGGCGCTGACCCCCTTGGTCACCGGCCAGTCGGGCGAGACGCTGGCAGGCTTTGTGCAGGATGACGGCTATTACCCCTTGCTCGAAGCAGAAGCAGGGATCACGCGCGAAATTGATGACACGTTGGACCAGGCCAAGTGGCCGGTCGTATTCGTAGTCGAACCCGACCTTGCCAATAATTACGGCTTTGCCAGCCGCGCCAATGCCGAGGCAATGCATGAACTGGTGGATCTGCTGTCCGATGACGGGGATCTGCCCATTATCTTCGACCTGACATTGAACGGGCTCGGCGCGTCAAAAAATCTTCTTACGCTCGCTTTTACCCCGCCTTTTCTCGCGGCAACGCTGTGCCTTATCATCGCCATGCTGGTGGTCGTGTGGCGTGCCTTCCGCCGCTTCGGTCCGCCCGCAAGCGAAGGCCGGGCAATGGCATTCGGCAAGGAGCGGCTGGTGCGCAACAGCGCGAGTTTCATCCAGCGCAGCAAGCGGCTTCACCTGCTTTCAGGTCCTTATGCCGACCTGATCGAACAGCGCATCGGCAAGGCGCTGCGTCTGCGCCATGCGGACAGTCCCTCCATCGGTGCAGCGCTTGCCCGCCGCCTGCCCGACGCGCCCGATTACGCCGCCAGCATCGCCGCATTGCGCAATGCGCGATCACCCCGGGATATATTGGGGGCGGCCGCCACGCTCAGATCCATCGAAAGGATGCTTTCCCAATGACCGACCTTCCCCCCGATACAGCCCAGCCAGATACAGCGCGGTCCGAGACGATGTCCCTCGACGATGTTCGCGCCATGGCGCAGGCGATCCGGGCAGAAGTGGCCCGGGCTATTGTCGGGCAGGACGCGGTGGTCGATCATCTGCTGGTTGCGCTGCTGAGCCAGGGCCATGTGCTGCTTGAAGGACCTCCGGGCACAGCCAAGACTTTTCTCGGCCAATGTTTCAGCGCTGCGCTGGGCCTGGAATTCGGGCGCATTCAGTTTACGCCGGATCTGCTGCCGGGCGACATCCTGGGCTCCAACCTGTTCAATTTCCAGACCAGCAGCTTCACCCTGACGCGCGGACCGATCTTTACCGAGCTGCTGCTGGCGGACGAGATCAACCGCACCCCGCCCAAGACCCAGGC
>NCJP01000329.1 GCA_002278985.1 Erythrobacter sp. 34-65-8 | reverse complement strand
GAACAGCGGCAGCACCCCAAGGTGAAGCCGCAGCAGCGAAATCTTCTCCGACTGCCCTTCCACCGCCCGGGCCAGCGCATCGAAGTGGGGGCTGACCGCCTCGTAGAAATTCTGCCCGTCGTCGGTCAGCTGCATGGATTGCCGGGCACGGGTGAACAGCTTCTTGCCGACGAATTCCTCGAGATTGGCAATCCGGCGGGACAGCGCCGAGGGGCTGAGGCCCAGCTCGTCTGCCGCACCGCGGGCAGAGCCGGACCGCACGGTTCGCATGAACGCTTCGAGGGCACGCAACGGGGGGAGGCGGCGACTTGGCATCATAAGGGCTCCTTGCGCGCAGAGTTACGCAAGTCGAGCAAAAAGGGATGCAAAAATAGCAACCGACTGGCGAAAAAATCAGGCCGA
The DNA here is from genome assembly GCA_002278985.1 of Erythrobacter sp. 34-65-8. GTDB lineage: Bacteria > Pseudomonadota > Alphaproteobacteria > Sphingomonadales > Sphingomonadaceae > 34-65-8. The sequence goes on along the minus strand of NCJP01000329.1, from coordinate 1,117 downwards.
GGTTGCAGGTTCCGGAAGTTCGGGGGCGTGGAGGCGCAACTTGCGGACGTGGGTTTCGTTGCCTTCGATCACCTCGATCCGCCAGCCGCTGGGGTGGACCACGACTGACCCCACCGGCGGCACCTGTTCCGCCAGCACGAAGGCCAGCCCGCCCAGGGTATCGACCGATTCCTCGACTTCCGCCAGGCGCGGGTCGATTCGCTGCGCCACATCGTCCAGCTCGGCCCGGGCGTCACATTCCCACAGGCCCTCGGAAACCGGCACGATCAGCTCCTCGGGCGCATCGTCATGCTCGTCCTCGATATTGCCGACGATTTCCTCCACCAGATCCTCGATCGTGATCACGCCGTCGGTGCCGGAAAACTCGTCGAGCACGATCGCAAGGTGGGTGCGGCGGGCGCGCATGTCGGCCAGCACGTCGATCGCCTTGCGCGTCTGCGGCACGTAGAGCGGTTCGCGCATCAGGGTGGTCCATTCCCCGGTGGGCGCGGTGCCGCGCGCCAGGAACGGAAATACGTCCTTGATGTGGATCATGCCGATCACGTCATCCAGTGTTTCGCGATAGACCGGCATCCGCGAATGGCCCTGCTCGGCGAACACCGCAATCAGTTCGTCCCAGCCGATCCCCGCTTCCACCGCCACGATTTCGCCGCGTGGAATCGCCACGTCGTCGGCATCGTGCTCGCTGAAATGGAGCAGGTTGCGCATCATCTGCCGCTCTATCTGCGACAGGTCGCCATCGTCGGAAGCGGGGCCGGAGCCGGAGCCGGTTCCGTTCTCTTCCTCGTGTTCGTCGATGGCTTCTTCGAGCTGGGCACGCAGCGAGCGTTCGCCGCTGCCGCCTTCAAAAAGGTTGCGGATGGCGAGCCATAGCCCGCCGCTACTGTCCGCATCTCCTGCGGGAGGGTTAGGATCGGGCATGGCCCTGTGTGTCACTCCGTTCATTCGTTGGGGCCATATGGGTCCGCGATACCGATAATTGCAAGTGCCTTGACCTCCAGTGCCTCCATCGCCTCGGCCTGTGCCGCGGAATCGACGTGGTCGTGGCCGGCCAGATGGAGCAGGCCGTGGACCATCAGGTGCGCGGCGTGATGCTCCAGCGGCACCTCTTTCTCTG
>NCJP01000328.1 GCA_002278985.1 Erythrobacter sp. 34-65-8 | reverse complement strand
ACGGCAGATCGCCGCGGTCATCATGGATCGCTGGCTCGCAGGCGAGCGCCGACATGTCTGGATCACCAAGAACGAGGCGCTGCTCGAAGATGCACGCCGCGACTGGGAAGCGCTTGGCGGGCTGCCGCTCGATCTCCAGCCGCTCTCGCGCTGGAAACTCGGCCAGCCCGTAACGATGTCCGAAGGCATTCTCTTCGTCACCTATCCGACGCTGCGCTCGGGCCGCGCCGAGGATACGCGGCTCGACCAGATCCTTGCCTGGGCGGGCGAGGATTTCGACGGCGTGATCGCTTTCGACGAAGCCCATGCGATGGCTAATGCGCTCGGGGGCTCTTCAATCCGCGGCAAGGTCAAGGGCTCCGAACAAGGGATGGCGGGCCTCAGGCTGCAGAACCATCTCCCGCGCGCCCGCGTGCTCTATGCGTCTGCCACTGGCGCTTCGGATATCGCCAACCTCGGTTACACTTCCCGCCTCGGCCTTTGGGGACCCGAGACCGCTTTTCCGACCCACGAGGCGTTCATGACCGAGATCCGCGCGGGCGGCGTGGCGGCGATGGAACTCGTCGCCCGCGACCTCAAGGCCCAGGGGCTCTATCTCGCCCGCGCGCTGTCCTTCGCCGGGGTCGAGTATGAGATCCTCGAGCATTGCCTGACTGAAGCGCAGGTGCGGATTTACGATGCCTATGCCGAGGCATGGGCGATCATTCACCGCAACTTGGAAGCCGCGCTCGAGGCAACCCGGGTGGTCGACGAAGACAGCGGCGATACGCTCAACCGCAACGCCAAGGCTGCAGCGCTGTCGATATTCGAAGGCACCAAGCAGCGCTTCTTTGCCCAGCTCCTGCTTTCGATGAAACTGCCCAGCTTGATCCCCGCGATGGAAGCAGCGCTGGGCGAAGACCATTCGGTGGTCGTGCAGCTGGTCTCGACCGCCGAGGCCATGCTCGACCGGCGCCTTGCTGACCTTACCGTGGAAGAACGCGAAGCGCTCGATATCGATCTGTCCCCTCGCGAATACGTCATCGACTACCTTGCCAAGAGCTTCCCGGTGCGCCTGATGCAGGTCTTTTCAGACGAGGATGGCAATCTTCGATCCGAGCCCATGAGCGACGCCGAGGGCAATCCCGTTTTCTGTCCCCGCGCCATTGCCGCGCGTGATGCGCTGATCGAACAGCTCTGCGCGCTGCCGCCCATCGCTACCGCGCTCGACGCCATCATCGAGCACTTCGGAACCGAGGCCGTGGCCGAGGTCACGGGTCGGACCCGAAGGCTGGTCTTGGGGCGCGATGGTCAACAACGCCTCGAACGTCGCAGCCCCAGCGCCAATGTCGCCGAAGCGCAAAGCTTCATGGAAGGAACCAAGCGCATCCTGGTCTTCTCGGATGCGGGCGGCACGGGGCGTTCCTATCATGCCGACCTGGGCGCCAGGAACCAGCAGCGCCGGGTCCATTTCCTGCTCGAGCCGGGCTGGCGCGCCGACAATGCGATCCAGGGGCTCGGTCGCACCAACCGCACCAACCAGGCCTC
>NCJP01000327.1 GCA_002278985.1 Erythrobacter sp. 34-65-8 | reverse complement strand
GTCCCAGCCGATCATGCCGGCGTGGACGTAGTGCCGCGCGAAGCGTCGCTCTCCGGTGACCGATTCGCCATGGGCGGCCGAGAATTCATGGTGCGGGAACACCAGATCACTGCCGCCGCCCTGGATGTCCAGGCCGACGCCCAGCCCCGTACCGGGGCCGATCACGGCCAGCGGCGCGTGCGGCCAGGGTTCGCCCGCGTTCAGGACCGTCCGCTCGTCCGCGGTCACATGGGGAATGCCCAATGCCTGCGCGGTGATGCGGCTCCCCGCTTTGCTCCTCGCGGAACAGGCCGAAGAACAGGAAGACGTCCCCCTTGCCCACGCCCTGATTGGCCAGATGAGTCTGGGCCGCGCTGCACTGGCCAAACAGGCAGGCTCCATCTTCGCGGAACATCGGATCATGATGGCACAGGGCGTCTGCCCCCAATCGCCCGCGACTGGCTGCACGTGCCAGATCGCCCAGCCCCAGATCGCCATAGCGGGTGCGCGAGAAACCTCCGCTGGGGATCGGAAGGCTGACCGGTACACCCCCGACAATCGGCGAAGCGCCGCCACCCGCCGCGCTATCGAACCCCTTGCGGCTGAAGATGATCTTCATCGAGCGAGCGGAGCAGGCAAGCTGCGCGCGCAACCAGACGCAGTGGCAGGGAGGGTGTTGTCAATCGCAACCACAACATCAGTACCACCTGCTCCCAGCATCGCTGGAAGCCCGACAGGCTGGTGAAGAACAGGCTGTGCGATCAGCAATCCTCCTATTCGCCATCACCTTCCAGGAAACTGAGCATTGGCTTGCGGGCCGCAAGCGTTTCATCAAGCCGGCTTCGCGGCGCATAATGGGGTGCGGTCTTGAGGGTTTCATCACCGGCCTTGGCCCGTTCAGCCACACTGCGGAAAGCGGTGATGAACTGATCAATCGTTGCCTTGCTTTCGGTCTCGGTCGGCTCGACCAGCATCGCACCATGCACCACCAGCGGGAAATACATGGTCATCGGATGATAGCCTTCATCGATGAGCCCCTTGGCAAGATCGAGCGTTGTCAGCCCTTCGGCAAAGCCCTTATCGCCAAACAGGGCCTCATGCATGCATGGCCCGCTATGCGCGAAAGGTGCGTGCAGCACGTCTTCCATCGCCCGCAATATGTAATTGGCATTCAGCACCGCGTCTTCGGAAACCTGCCTCAGCCCGTCGGCACCGTGGCTGAGCATATAAGTCAGCGCGCGGGTGTACATGCCCATCTGGCCGTGAAACGCGGTCATGCGTCCGAAGGCCTGGGTGTGGCCGTATTCCTCGGCACCTTCCTCTTCCACAAGGTGGATGTAGCCATCGTCAGTCCGCGCTGTGAAAGGCAGCGGGCCAAACGGGCTGAGCGCCTCTGACAGCACGACCGGGCCGGAACCGCCGCCCTCGCAGAAATCAACGTCGGTATGGCAAATCCCGCTGGCCACCAGGCGCACCAGCACCATGTCACCGACCGGATGGCCATGGAGGTCATTGATGCGCTTGAAGTGGTCGATGTCGAGCACGATGA
>NCJP01000326.1 GCA_002278985.1 Erythrobacter sp. 34-65-8 | reverse complement strand
GGTGATCGGCTGGCAGCCCCTGCTGACGGCTCTGGTGATCCTGTCGCTTACTGCAGTGCTCAACCAGTTGCGCACGCTGGTAGCCCATTTGTGGGAGAATGACGGGGAAGCCATGACGGTGACGGCGCAATATCTGGACAGCGTCAATGTCCCGCCGCCCGGTTTGATGGCGGAAATCTGGGCTCCGGTGGGCCTGCGCTATCATGCGCTGCATCATTTGATGCCCTCCATGCCCTATCATTCGCTGCCAGAAGCGCATCGCCGCTTGCGCAAGGAGCTGGGTGTCGGTTCCACCTTTGACGGAGCCAATCATCCGGGCATGTGGCATCTGGTCATGCGGATTGCCCGCAGCACCATGACCCGCGGGGCGGCGCGGGAGCCGGGGCCGGTCAGTCCAGAAAGCTGATCATCGCGCAGCGCCGCTCGATGGGCAGGCCGTTATCAGCCTCTAGCGCAAGTTCGCCCGCCAGTCTCGGATGCGCATCCAGCGCCACGACCTCTTCAAATCCGAGCCTTTCATAGAACGGGCCGTTCCAGGCAACATCACGGAATGTGGTGAGCGTTATGGCCTTGAAGCCGGAATTGCGCGCATCGACCATGCAGGCGCGCAGCAAGCCGGCACCAATGCCGCGCTGCTGGTAAGCGGGGTCCACGCTCAATTCCCAGATATGCAGCTCGCGGCCGAATGGTTCATTCACAAGGAACCCAGCCATCGTGTCATCGGCATGGGCGGCCAGGCAATGGCCCTTGGCAATATACCGCAGAAGCCGTTCCACGGGGATCGTGTCCTGTCCGGCAAGGCTTTCCAGGCCGTCAACCGCGGCAAAAAGCTCGGCTGCCCTGGCTTCGATGGCGGGCATGAGTTTGGCGTCTTCCGGGCGGGCAAGGCGGAGCGACCAGCCATTCGCGTCCCGATCGCTCATTCTTCCGTCCGGATCAGCACCGTCTCGCCGATGAGCGCGAACAGGAAGAATGGCGCCCATGCGGCCAGGAAGGGGGGGTACCCGCCAAAACTGCCCATTGCCAATGCAGCATTGTCGACCACGAAATAGGCAAAGCCCAGCGCCATACCGATAATCGCGCGCAGGAATAATTGCCCCGATCGCGCGAGGCCAAATGCGGCGACCGCCCCGAGCAGCGGCATCAGGAAAGCGGAGAGCGGCCCCGACAATTTGTGCCACCATTTGGCCCGCAATTCGCTTGTCCGGCGTCCGACCGCCTCATAGGCATCTATGGAATCGCCCAATTCGAAAAAGCCCTGTGCATCGGCATCGACGCTGTCGAGTTCGATCTGGGCGATAGTCAGCCCCTCGCCGACCAGCATGGTTTCGGTCCGACTGGTATCGGCCGCAGCGACATCGAACTGCTCTGCACCCGACAGGGTCCAGCCGGGGTTGGCAAATGTCGCGCTTTCGGCACGGACCTGCTGGATCAGTTGGCCGCCATCGCCCCGTTCATACCAGGTCACATCTTCCATGCGGATGTTTTCGCCCGATCCGCTGAGCCGCGATGCGGTCAGGATATTGGACCC
>NCJP01000325.1 GCA_002278985.1 Erythrobacter sp. 34-65-8 | reverse complement strand
GACTCCTTCGCCATCATCGACGCCGAGGCCGGCCCGCACGGCTACAGCGAAGGCCAGTGGCCGATCGTGCGGCGCATGATCCACGCCAACGCCGACTTCGAGTTCAACGGCCTCACCATCAACCGTAATTGCATCTTCCTGCAGCGAAATGGCGAAATCGCGCTCGCCGATCCGGACAACCCAATCGCCAGGCGCAAGAGTGCGTCCGTTGAGCTGCTGGTCGATCCGTCGTGCACGGTCGGCATCAGCCGTGGCGATAACCCCGCCAATCGCGGCCAGCCCTCTCGCCAGTGCATCAGGCAGCGGCGCGCCTGCAAATCCGTCCGGATATTCTTCCGCGATAAAGCCGGTGGTCAGTTCACCCGAACGGAAACGTTCGTGCTGCATAATCGCGCTGAGAAAGTCGATATTGTGGCCCAGCCCCTGGATCCGGAACGCATCAAGCGCCTGCACCTGAAGGTCCGCCGCTTCGTCGCGGGACTTGCCCCAGGTAATCAGCTTGGCGATCATCGGATCATAGAACATGCTGACTTCGCCGCCTTCAAACACGCCGTCATCGACGCGAATTCCGTCAACCCCGCGGCGACCATTGGCGGCACCATCGTCTGCCCATGGTTCGACAGGGGGCTGATATGCAACCAGACGCCCCGTGCTGGGCAGAAACCCGCGATAAGGGTCTTCCGCATAGACGCGGTTCTCGATCGACCAGCCGTCGATCCCGATATCGTCCTGCGTCATAGCCAGTTTCTCGCCGTAAGCGACGCGGATCATCTGTTCGACCAGGTCAATCCCGGTGATCGCCTCGGTGACGGGGTGTTCGACCTGCAAACGCGTGTTCATTTCGAGGAAGTAGAAGCTCTCCCCCGTCGGGTCAGCGCCGCTGACGATCAGTTCAACCGTGCCTGCGCTGTGGTAACCTACCGCCTTGGCCAGAGCGACGCATTGTTCGCCCATTGCCTTGCGCATTTTGGGCGTGACAAATGGCGATGGCGCTTCTTCCACGACCTTCTGGTGGCGACGCTGGATGCTGCATTCGCGCTCGTTCAGATAGAGCACATTACCATGCTTGTCCCCGAGGATCTGGATTTCGATGTGGCGCGGGTTGAGGATGAACTTCTCGATGAACACGCGGTCATCGCCAAAGCTGTTCAGCCCCTCGCGCTTGGTCGCTTCGAACCCTTCGCGGACATCGGCTTCGGAGAACGCCAGCCGCATCCCCTTGCCGCCGCCGCCGGCACTGGCCTTCATCATCACCGGATAGCCGATCTTGTTAGCCCACATCAGCGCATCGGCGGTCGTCTCGACCTCCCCGTCTGATCCGGGGACGGTGTTGACCCCCGCCTCCATCGCCAGCTTCTTGGATTCGATCTTGTCGCCCATGGCCGCAATCGCGCCGACCGGCGGACCGACAAAAGCGATCCCTTCAGCTTCCAGCGCCTCTACGAAACTCGCCCGTTCGGAAAGGAAGCCATATCCAGGATGGACCGCCTCGGCACCGGTCTGCTTGCACGCCGCGATGATCTTGTCCGCGA
>NCJP01000324.1 GCA_002278985.1 Erythrobacter sp. 34-65-8 | reverse complement strand
CCCCGGTGCTGACCATGAGCGAGGCTGCGGCGCACCCGCACAATGTCGCCCGCGGCACCTTCATCGAGGTGGCAGGCGATCTCCAGCCCGCGCCTGCGCCCCGCTATTCCGCCACGCAGACCGCCGTGCCCGCAGCGGCGCCGATGCCCGGCAACGATACCGACGCGATTCTCGCCGCGCTCGGCCTTTCCGACGATGACCGCACCGCCCTGCGCGATGCCGGTACGATAGCCTGACAGGAGCCTAGGCCCATGCTCGATCTCTCCCGCCGCTTCGCCTACACCGACGAACACAACATGTTCCGCGACACCGTGCGCAAGGTGTTCGCTCAGCATCTCGAACCCTTCCTCGACGAGCACGAGAAGAACGGCATCGTCCCGCGCGAGGTGTGGAAGGCGGTCGGCGAGGCGGGCCTGCTGTGCCCGACGGTCAAGGAAGAGAACGGCGGCCTCGGGCTCGACTTCGGCTATTGCGCGGTGGTGGGCGAGGAAATGGCCTACCTCGGCAGCGCCGCCGGGTTCACCCTGCAGAGCGACATCACCGCCAACTACTTCGAGCGGCTCGGCACCGCCGAACAGCGCGCGAAGTATCTGCCCGGCATGGTCACGGGCGACATTATCACCGCCATCGCCATGACCGAGCCGGGTGCGGGCAGCGACCTGCAGGGCATCCGCACCACCGCGCGCGAGGATGGCGGCGATTACGTGATCAACGGCTCCAAGACCTATATCACCAACGGCCAGAACGCCGACGTGGTGATCGTGGTCGCCAAGACCGACCCGGCGGCAGGCGCCAAGGGCACCACGCTGCTGCTGGTCGAGGACGGCACCCCCGGCTTCGTCAAGGGCCGCAACCTTGACAAGATCGGCCAGCACGCCGCCGACACCAGCGAGCTGTTCTTCGAAGACGTGCGCGTGCCCAAGGAAAACGTGCTCGGCGGGGTCGGGCGCGGGTTCGTGCACCTGATGGAAGAACTGCGCAAAGTGAAACGCGTGATCCAGAAACTGGACCCCCAAGCGCCGCATGAAGTGCTGTTGGTGCTGGACGCCAACACGGGGCAAAATGCCGTGACCCAAGTCACCGCTTTTGACGATGCACTGGGTGTGACCGGCCTGGTATTAACCAAACTGGATGGCACGGCCAAGGGCGGGGTGATTGCCGCCATCGCCAAATCGCGTCCTCGTCCCATACGCTTCATCGGCGTGGGTGAACAAATGGACGACCTACGCCCCTTTGTGGCCGCTGAATTTGTAAACGCCTTATTTGAAGAGCCTGCGGCATGATTCGTTTCGAACAAGTCAATAAACACTATCCCGGCGGCCACCATGCCTTGACGGGCATCGACCTCGAGATTCAACGTGGCGAAATGGTGATTTTGACTGGACATTCCGGCGCAGGCAAATCCACCTTACTCAAGCTGATCGCCGCCATTGAACGCCCCACTTCGGGCAATGTGTGGCTGAATGAGCAAAACATCAGCCGTCTGCGGCGTTCGGCCATCCCTTATCTGCGCCGCAACATCGGGCTCATCTTTCAAGACCAC
>NCJP01000323.1 GCA_002278985.1 Erythrobacter sp. 34-65-8 | reverse complement strand
TCCATGTGGGTGCCGTTGTGGGTGGACAGTTCGACGAATTCGACGGCCCAGCCTTCGCCATCGGGCAGGTCGGCCTGCTCCAGCCCGGGGAAGAACATGGCGATCTGGGCCCACGTGCTTTCGTGGGTCATGTAGGTGACTTTGGGCCGCATCACCTCCGGGTCGGAGATCACGTCGTTGGTGATCGGAATCGACAGATCGATGAAGCGGGGCATCCGGTTATCCCTTCAACTGTTCGTCCAGGAATGCGGCCACATCGGCCAGTTCGACATCGCGGGCCAGGAACGCCTCGCCCACGCCGCGCAGCAGCAGGAAGGGCAGGGTGCCCGCGTCCATCTTCTTGTCATGGCGCATGTGGTCGGCGAGGCGCGCGCCATCGCAATCGAGGCCCAGCGCAGGGAGGCTGGCGGGCAGGCCGACTGCGGCGATCGCCAGTGCCACCCGCTCTGCATCGGCTGCCGGGATCAGCCCGCGCCGTGCGGAATAGCGCGCTGCCAACACCATCCCCAACGCCACGCCTTCGCCATGCAGCAGGCGGTCGGAAAAGCCGGTCTCCGCCTCCAGTGCATGGCCGAAGGTGTGCCCCAGGTTGAGCAGCGCGCGGGCCCCGGTGGTCTCGCGCTCGTCCTCCGCCACGATCCGGGCCTTGGCCGCAACGCTGGTGGCAACCGCGTGCTCGAGTGCGTCGGGATCGCGCGCCAGCACCGCCGCGCCGTTATCGGCGAGCCAGTCGAAAAACGCCGCATCGCCCAGAATGCCGTACTTGATCACCTCGGCATATCCGGCGCGCATTTCGCGGTCGGGCAGGGTGTCGAGCGCCGCCAGGTCTGCCAGCACCAGCGAAGGTTGGTGAAATGCGCCGACCAGGTTTTTGCCCGCCGGGGTATTGATCGCGGTCTTTCCGCCGACGCTCGAATCGACCTGAGCCAGCAGGGTGGTGGGGATTTGTACGAAGCCGCAGCCGCGCTTGAGGATGGCGCAGGCAAATCCGGTCAGGTCGCCGGTTACGCCGCCACCGAGTGCGAACACGTGGTCACCGCGCTCGATCTCGCGATCGAGCAGCCAGTCGACCAGCAGCCGCAAGCCATCCCAGCTCTTGGCCCCTTCGCCGGGCACAAGTTCGAGCCAGTCCAGGGCCACGCCTGCGGATCCGAGCGAGGCCTCCAGCGCCGCGCCGTGAAAATGCCGCGCATTGGCGTCCGCCACGACGGCCACCCGATCCTTGCGCACGAAAGCCTGCGCTTCCTGCGCCACGTTGCCGATCAGGCCGCGCGCCACGCGCACCTCGTACGGCCGCCCGGCCAGCGCGACGGGGATCACAGCCATTGGTCAATTGCTCCGATGATGGCGAGAGCTGTCTCGCTATGGGGTCCATGCCTGCTTGAGACGTGAATCGGCGCCTCGGCATAGAAGGGTTGCCGTTCGGCGTGCAGCCGGGTGAGGATCGCGTGGGGATCGCCGCCTTGCAGCAGCGGCCGGGTGTTCTTGCGCGCGGTGCGTTCCACCAGGGTTTCGACCGGGCAGTCGATCCAGACCGCGATGAAA